>PLTK01000228.1 GCA_003164415.1 Methanobacterium sp.
CTCATCTCAGCTTCAGTAACTCTTGCCCTTACTCCTGCAAGTTCATTGAAACTTAGAAGATTATTTTCTGTGAATGATTTTAAATCCCAATTAAATGTGTCACCCTGAGTATATAGATCAGATGCATCTTCTTCGGTGGTTATGTAAACTGTTTTATATCCTTGGGCGCAGCTGCTTCTTGCAAATTGAAGCCCAAAAATCGTCTTTCCAGATCCTGCATCACCAGTTATCAGCATGGATCTACCAATTGGAAATCCATTGGTTATTTCATCTATTCCTTCTATTCCGCTTTTAATCCTTTTCAAACCAGAACCCCCATTTAAGTTCCATATAATTTTGTTTATTATATTATAAATTATTTTTTTAGTCCTTAAATTAGTTATATTTAATTTTCTTTAGAAAATTTGAATTCAAAGCCGCATTTTTCAGCACCATCAGCCATACATGTGGTTTGTTCTACGTTACCCTTAATTGATGTCCATGTAAAACTTCTTATGACCATTGCCCTACATATTAGACAGAACATTGGACTGTCGCATGCATCGTCTAACCATGGACAGTTCTTGAATTTGAAATAATTTTTTTCATCTTCAACAATTTTTTCTGTGTTTATACCTAGGTTGGAGAGGAAATCAGAAATCCATTCAATATAACAGTTGAATAATATATTATTATCTTCAGATTTTCTTATACATTCTGTAAATTCTGTGTCAAAATGTGGTTTCATGTTTCTTTCAAAACTGTCGGAGAAACTCTTTGCAATATTATTTCTTACCTGGGGAGGAATGTTTGAGGCAAAAACAGGAAGTGCGCTAACAACAAAATTTGATAGTTCTCCCCTTGCTTTTTCTTTTAAAAGTTCTTCTCGCTCTTTTTCGGCTTTCCTTCTTTCGGTAATATCCCTGAAAACCAGTGCTACACCAATAATGTTGCCATTTGAATCTTTTATCGGTGCGCTACTATCATCTATAGGGACTTTGTTTCCATTTTTGGTAATTAGAATTGTTGGATCTGTTAGTTCTATTATCTGATTTTTCTGTAGTACTTCTTTGACTGGATCATCTATTGAAACTTCACTACCTTCTTTGATAATGTTGTATATTTCCTTTAGATTTTTTCCAAGTGCGTCACATTCATTCCATCCTGTAATAGCCATGGCAACGGGGTTCATGAATTTCACACAACCATTTTCATCTGTTGCTATAACTGCATCCCCAATACTTTCCAGGGTGGTGGAAAGCCATTTTTCGCTTTCTTTAAGTTTACATTCCATTTTATGTTTGTAAAGTGCAACTTCTACTGCACTGTGAAGTTCTCTGTCTTCAAATGGTTTTATTATATACCCGAATGGTTCTGTGACTTTAGCTCTTTTAAGTGTTTTTTCATCGGAATACGCTGTTAAATATACAACAGGGATATCTAATGTATCACGTATCTTTTGTGCGGCTTCAACACCATCCATATCCCCTTTAAGTACTATATCCATCAGTACAAGATCTGGAAGGGTTTCTGAAGCTTTTTGTATGGCACCTTCACCTGAGGGAGTTATTCCCGTGACCGAATATCCAAGACCTTCTGCCCTGTGTTTGATATCCATAGCCACAATACTTTCATCTTCAACAACAAGAATTTTTACATTTGACATGGTCTTACTCTTCTAAATTAATATTTATAAATATTTGAATCCCTTAAATTTTTGTAATGGTTCGGAAATAATTATTGTTTATTTTTCTGATTTATTTCTATTAGATTGATTCATAATTATCTATTAAATGCTGTATTCTTTATTTTATGGATTATAGTTTATACGGCCCAATATTTATTCTTTGTTCCTATATACTTTCGTTGAAGTGTTGGTGTATTTTAGTTGCGAGCTTTTTACTTATACCATCAACCAATGTAATATCTTTTACACTTGCCTTTTCAAGATTTGATATATCTCCAAAGTGTTTTAAGAGTTTAATTTTTCTTTTGTTACCTACTCCGGGTATTTCATCCAGTAAAGATTTTTCAAACTCCTTTGAACGTAAATTTTTATGGTAATTCACAGCAAATCTATGAGCTTCGTCTCTTATTCTTTGTAACAGTAATAGAGCTTCAGAATCTCGGGGTAATATTAATGGACTTGGTGTTTGTGGTATAAATACATGTTCAAATTCCTTTGCAAGACCAATAACTGGTATATTGTTAATGTCTAATGTTTTGAAAACATCAGTTGCAACGTTCAACTGTCCCTTACCACCATCGACAAGTACAAGATCGGGTACAGAACCTTTATCATTTACAAGGTTTGTATAACGCCTTTCAAGCATTTCCCTCATCATTGCATAATCATCTGGTCCTTCGGTTTTTATTTTATACTTTCTGTAGAACTTTTTATTGGGTGTTCCATTTTCGAAGACAACCATTGATCCCACAGCCATCTTACCACTTATATTAGAAATATCAAAGGCCTCTATTCTTTTAGGTATTCTTGGAATCCCAAGATACTTTTTAAGATCCAAAAGTGCTCCTTTAACTTCTTTTTGATGGTTGAGTATTATTTCAGCATTTTTTGATACCATTCTTATAAGTCTGTATTCAACACCTTCTTTAGGTACTTCAATGGTTACTGGAGCTTCTCTTTTTTCAGAAAGCCATTCTTCAATGAGATTTTTGTCTTCAACATCCTTTGGAATTATAATTTTAGGAGGAACATGTCTGGGTCCTGTGTAGTATTGCTTGAGAAATGCTGATATGATCTTTTCTTGGGAGGTATTTTCTGCTCCGCTCATTAAAAAATCATCCTTACCAATGATCTTACCCTCACGCACAGAAAAAACAACTGCACATGCCAGTTCATTGTCAGATGCTGATGCAACTACATCCTGATCAAGGCTTCTGGTAAATTCCATCTTCTGTTTTTCAAGTACATCTTCAACGGAGTTGAGTTGATCCCTTAGAATTGCAGCCTTTTCATATTCATGTTTGTCTGCAGCCACATTCATCTCTGATTTGAGTGCTTCCATAATTTCATCGTATTTACCTTCAAAAAAGAATGAAACATTTTCAACAAGTTTCTTATAGTCTTCTTCGGTGATCTTTTTATCACATGGCGCATTACATAAGTCTATTTGATAATTGAGACATGGTCCATCCATTCTCTTACAATCTCGAACTTTAAATAGTGCTTTAAGAAATTTAACAAGTCTTTTAAGTG
>PLTK01000057.1 GCA_003164415.1 Methanobacterium sp.
AAGAAGAAAGTACTTATATGGCTATCGATCTCATTGAGATGGCTCAAATGGCCCACAGGATCACCCACATAGCTAGGGATCTGAGCGGAGGGGAAAAACAGAGAGTTGTACTTGCTAGACAGATAGCAAAAGAACCTATGATATTCCTTGCAGATGAACCTACCGGTACATTAGACCCTAAAACAGCAGAGTTACTTCATCAAGCCCTTCTTGATGGTGTTAAAAACAAAGGTACAACTATGATAATAACATCACACTGGCCAGAAGTAATGCGAAAACTGTCTGACTATGTGATATGGTTAGAGAAGGGAGAAATATTTTTAGAAGGCAATCCAGAGGATGTTGTGACTGAATTTATGGCCCAAGTACCTTTACCGGAGAAAAAAGATATTTACAAACCCGGAGGGCCAATAATCCAAATGGAAGGAGTAAAAAAACATTACTATTCCATTGATAGGGGAGTTGTTAAGGCAGTTGATGGCATCGATTTAATCGTGGATAATGGTGAGATATTTGGTATTGTAGGATTGAGTGGTGCAGGCAAAACAACACTCTCTAGAATTCTTTATGGTTTAACAGACCCTAGTGGCGGCAAAATAGAAGTTAAACTAGGAGAAAATTGGATAGACATGACTCAAAAGGGTCCATTTGGAAGAGGACGTGTGATTCCGTATCTAGGGATATTACATCAAGAGTATAGTCTATACCCACATAGGAACGTTCTTGGAAATCTTACTGAGGCAATTAGTCTCGAACTTCCAGCTGAATTTGCTAAAATGAAAGCAGTTTATGTTCTTAAAGCAGTTGGTTTTGATGAAGTATATGCCAACAATTTACTAACAAAATATCCTGATGAACTAAGTGGTGGAGAACGACATAGAGTCGCTTTAGCCCAAGTTTTAATAAAAGAACCTAATATAGTTATTTTAGATGAACCTACAGGTACTATGGATCCCATTACACGGGTTCAGGTTACAGATTCAATAAGAAGAGCTCGTGACGAGCTTAGTCAGACTTTTTTAATTATATCACACGATATGGACTTTGTTCTCGATGTTTGCGATAGGGCTGCTCTCATGCGTGGTGGAAAGATCCTTAAGATTGGTGAACCAGCAGATATAGTCGAAGATCTGACACCTAAAGAGAAAGAGAAGATGCTTACGGAGGAATAATAATAATGGCTTGGGAAGATTCACCATCACATGTATGTAGGGGAGGAGATAAACGTGCTTTATCATTTTGCTGTCCACCAGTAAAACCTTGCCCAGTAATATACGCTCTTGAGGATGCAAAGCTCACCGCTCAAGAATATGTAGAGATAAAAGAAAAGTTTGCTGAAAAATCCAAACTCGGTCAGGGCGAAGGAACCTGTTTTGGATCACTCGTGTGGTGCTGTAAACCTTCAAAACCTTGTCCGTTAAGGGATATGGTTTTAAGAAGGATTAATATGAGTGTTGAAGAGTACATGGACTTGAAAAAAGAGCTTTCAGAAGAACTTGTTGGCAAACAAGTATCAGATACCAAAGAAAGTGTTATTGCACTTTCAAAAACATTTAATGTAACAGAGGAAGAAGCATTTAAAGTACTCATTGAATGCGATAACGACATAAAAAAAGCAGCAAAACTCCTTAAAATGAAGAATTTGGAGTTGTAAGATGGGCTGGACTCCCCTCTTTTTGGAGATGGATAACTACAAAGTTTTAATAGTTGGTTCGGGAGAGGTAGGAATTCGAAGAACCAGAAGATTTCTTAAAGCGGGAGCCAACATTGTAGTGATAGGGAATCATGTTCCCGAAGATCTACTAAATTTGGGAGTTAACGTCAAATCTCCCGAAGAGATAGATAGATGGGTTGTATGGGCAGACATAGTTGTTACTGCATCGGCGGATCATGAATTAAATCATGATGTAGCAAATATATCCGGGAAAAAACTCCTTAATAGAGCAGATGAACCCGATAAGGGCAATATGATAGTTCCATCATCTTTTTTCATTGGAGATGTACAAATATCAATATTTACCGGCGGCAAGAGCCCCCTTATGTCAAAAGAGTTAAGAAAAAAAATAGAAAAAGTAATAAAACCAGAAGATGTTATGCAACTTGAACTACAGTCCTTTGCCCGAAATATCCTAAAAATGAAGATAGATGATCAAAAAATACGCAAAAAGTGCTTATACAACATTTTAGAGGATAAAAAAATCCAGCTACTCTTGAAAGAAGGTAAATTAGAAGATGCTAAAGTTTACGTAAATGAATTGATAACATGTATTTAATATTTTATAATAATCCTAAATTCAAGAGTAATATATTAAAATAAATATTATAAATTTTCAGGGGAAACAAAGTGATTTTAAACATCCGAGTTGATCACAAAACAGCCGATATCAGTAAGATGGAAAGATCAAGCCAAAAACTTGATATTTTGTTTAACACTATCTTAGAAAATTATCAGGTAAATGAGTATCTCAATATCAAAACATGCAATAGGGCAGAAACCTATTTGGTCTTAGATGAATGTGACATAGAAAATCTACATTCTAGTGATTTTGTTATAGAATCCGATGATAATGCCATGACCCACTTGTTAAGGCTTTCTTCAGGTTTAGAGTCTATGATAATAGGTGAAGATCAAATTCTTGGACAGATTAAAGATGCCAAAAAAAGAAGTATTAAAGAGGGTTGCAGCGGACCAGTGCTCCAAACCATTTTCACAAAAGCAGTCCATGTAGGCCAAGTTGTACGTAAAAAAACCAAAATTAATGAGGGGTCATTATCTATTGGATCAGCTGCTGTTGAACTTGCAGAATCAGTACATGGAGATCTCAGATGTAAAAAAGTACTTATAATTGGTGCTGGAAAAATGGGTACACTCGTTGCCAAAGCACTGGTAGAGAAAAAGCTTAAAGCCATAGTTGTTGCTAATCGAACTCATGATAAAGCCGTAGTACTTGCAAAGGAACTCGGAGGATCAGCAATACATTTTGACAAACTTGACGAAGCACTTATGGATGCAGATGTTATTATAAGTGCAACTGGTGCACCTCACCCTATTTTAACCTATGAAAAGTTGAAGGATGTTGTACCAGACTGCAATATGTCCAATATGGTTATGGTAGATATTGCAAATCCCCGGGATATAGAAGAGGATGTATCAAAACTAGGAGTTAAACTCTTTAACATTGATGATTTACGAGGCATTGCAAATAGAAGTAGAAAAATGAGAGAAACTGAAGCTTGTGATGCCGAGAAAATAGTTGCTGAAGAGATGGTTCTTTTGAAAAGATCTCTCAAACATTTGGAAGTTGAGCCAATTATTTCAGATATAAGGATTACAGCAGAGAATATAAGGTTAAATGAAACTCAAAAGGCATTTAAAATGCTTGGTGATCTGAATGGCAACGAAAAAATTGTTGATGACCTCACCAAGGTTGTTGTGGAACGTCTATTTTTCAATGTGATAAAAAATCTTAAAGAAGCAGCTGAAAATGATGAAAAATATATATTAGAAGCAGCAGAAACAATTTTTTCAAAGAAAAGTTGATTTTTTTTTAAAACATAAAATCAGTTCTAAACAATATTTTGACCACTAATATTATTACAATGATCAAAATCTAAAAATATGTAAATTCTAATATTTTACTGAATAATCTCCTTTTGATTAATATTTACGATGTGTTCAAATTATAACACGAAATAATAGAATAATAAAAAGTTACTTTAAATTTAATTTAAGGTACATCTATAAGACCAAGGACCCTTGTTGTAAATATTAGTAAATATGGGGCTATTATTAAATCTGGTATTATCTCACCTATAATTGGTAAATTATGTGCAACAGTGCTTGTAAGAACAATCTTGACTATTGATACTATTATAAATAATCCAAGATACACTACAACTAATCTTTTAAGGCCAACTTTTCTAATTTTATGATATATCATTATAAAATCAAAACTCGATTTGAAACTTCCATTACTATCCGCTCTGTGCAACAGAACAGCCGGGAAAAGAACGTACACTAAAACTGTAAAACCTAAGATTATTATAATAAAAATATCATTTAACAACGGCAGTGTATTGAAGTCCATTGACATTAAAAAGTTAAAATAAAATACTCCAAAAAACAATATTGGAATTGAAAAATATATTATTAACAATACAAATTCTGTTACTCCCTGGACAAACATTAATTTTAAATTTTCAAATTTTGGTAGTTTATTAGAACCTTGAACTGTTTCTAAAATTATCCTAAATACATAGCCTGCTTCAAGAATTGTCAGGAAAACCACAATACCGAGAAGAACAAATTTAATCTCATCACCTAATAAACCGACATATGTGAGATTGTCAGCAGTATCCGCTAACAATAGAACAAATCCCAAAACTACTAGCATCTTCAAATCAGAAGCAGAATATTTCAATGAATCAATTATTATATCTTTAAGACTTATAGGCCCCATTTTTCTTATCCTCATATTTAAATTTATGAACGAGCATATAAACATGACTATTCAAGTAATTTGATATTAAAACACAGAAATACATAGATAATTTGAAAATAGAACAATTAATATTATTTTAATTAAAAATAGCAATCCTGGGAATTTTAGGCATTTAAAATTTTGAGTCTAAAAATTCTACTATATTTCAAAAGTTAAAATAAAAAAAATAATATATTAGATTATTCGATTGATTATGCGAACATTCCCTTAGGTTCATTTTGTTTAGTTTTATGCTGTTTAAGAGCATATCTAATATGTTCCTCTGTAACAACATCAAGATCTTCATATATTGCCTTGTGAAGGGCAACCTTCAATATTTTGTCTTTAATATCTCTTCCAGACATTCCTTTTGTAGATTTAGCAAGTTTATCAAAGTCAACATCAACTTCAAGAGGCATGGTACTGGTATAAAGTTTTAGAATATCCAGCCGTTCTTTTTCCTCGGGAAGTGTGAATTCTATTTCCTCTTCAAACCTACTTCGTATTGCAAAATCAAGTACATGAGGATTATTAGTTGCACCTATAGTTACAACACCTTTATGATGATCTATACCATCCATCTCAGTTAATAATGCATTTACAACCTCAGAAACGTCCCCTCTTAGGGATTGGTATTTTCTATCGAGACCTACTGCGTCCATTTCATCTATGAATATAACAGAGGGTGCACTTGCAGATGCCATTTCAAATAGTTCATGAATTTGCCTTGCACCATCACCAACATGTTCTCCTATTAGGCTTGTGGCTTTTACAAGGAATAATGGAACTTTTAACTCGTTTGAAAGAGATTTTGCAAGCATTGTTTTACCTGTTCCCGGTGTACCATAAAACAGAACATTTTTAGGAGCCCATTCCCTGAATTTTTCGGGTTCCTTTAGATATTTCATTATTATTTTGCATTTAGTTTTGGCTCGTTCCTGACCTATAACATCCTCCATTCTTATGTTACTTTCAATTTTTTTAATTTCACGAGAATCCTGAACCTCTATGAGAAGAATTGAAGTGTTATTTGTTATTTTAGAGTTATCTGGATGGGCTTTTACTATTTTGAAGGCATAATCTGGGAGTAATTTTTGGTCAAATAGGAAGGAACCTTCATCAACAACACATCCTTCCCACTGTTCCTTTGCATAGAGTTCAAATAGTTCTTTATCAAATATCTCAATTTTAGGATTTTCAACAAGATTACATAGGAATGGATAGCCAACAGATTGGAGTACTACCAATTTGGCTTCGCTATTAGGTTCATTTAAATTTTTTGAAGTTTTTTTGTCCGATATAATTGGTTCAGAAGTTATATTATTCAGTTTCACTAGGATACCTACCGTTTTTTATAAATTGTAATTTTTTAGTTTGAAATTTAGTAAAATATTAATTATTAATATGTATTCTTTCAGATTTGCTATACTTTTAGAATCAATACTATATGAATATACTGTAATGCAATGAATAAAAAAGTTTGGTCTTAAAAAAATTCAGGAACACAATTTTTCTATTTATTAATTAGGATCTCTACAAATAAATATCAAAGATTCTAAATAAAAATATTATAATTTAAGCTGCTTTATTAGATATAATTGGAATATTAAAATAAAACCTTAAAAAAATTGAATACTAATTTTTTTTTATTTAGGTAGAGTTTTTCTATAAATATCTTTCATTAGCAAAGCATCTTGGTCTATCACTGGACTTTCACAGATAACAGTAATATCCCATCCACATTCAATAATTTCCTCAATGAAAGGTGTTAATGGAGGACCATAATTCTCATCTGAGAGTATATGATGTTTTCTTTCTCCAGCATTAGTATATTCGATATGGGTGAAGTGACAATGTAAGAATTTAATGCCTAATTCATTCTCCAGTTTCTGAAAAATTTTACCATAATCCTCCCTAGTATTGATCTTTCCTCCAGATCTGGCATAAAGATGTGCGAAATCTACTGTGGGTTCAAAATGATCAAAGGAACTGCAAATTTCAATTATCTCATCTAAATTTCCAAGTTGTGACTTTTTACCCGTTGTTTCTGGTGCGAAACAAAAATCTTTAACATCCAGTGTATCTAACTTATCCAATATCTGGGTTATAGCGGTCTTACATCTTTTCATTGCTTCTTCAGAGGAGTATGTAGTATAAAATCCTGGATGAAAAACTGTTCTATAAGCTCCCATCCATTCTGAAGCTTTAGCAGACTGAACCAATCTCTGGATGGATCTATCTATCACATCATCCTTGTTAGATGAAAGATTTATATAATATGGTGCATGCATGGAAACTAGTACATCCTCATCTTCGGAGTTTTTTTTAAGATCTAAAGCAGATGTCTGTGAAATTTTAACTCCATATGTAGCCTGATATTCATATGCTTCGAGTCCTTCAGCTCGTATATATGTACATGCATCTTTTGCATTTCCAGAATAGTTTATAGGCCTTCCAGCTGGTCCAAATCTAACATCTACCATTTTTTCCCCTAATAGTTAATATGTTCCAAGAGTTTAAAATTTAAAGATAAGAATTATAAAAAAATAAAATTTTATTTATTCAAATTGTTTCACATAGTCATAGGCATTAACAGCAGCAGATGCACCCTCACCACAAGACACAACTAACTGGTTTACACCACCAGTTATATCACCAGCTGCAAATACGCCATCAATATTAGTTTTATACTCTTTATCCGTTATTATATAATTATTAGAATTGATTTCTACACCTAATTTATTTGCAATTTTACTATTTGGTTCTTCTCCAACTGCAATAAAAATACCATTAACATTCAGAACATCATCAACATCAGTTTTTCTGTTACGGATTTTAACACTCTTAACAAACATATCACCCTCGATTTCTGTTAAAACAGTGTTCCATAAAATAGGTATGCCCTCATCTTCAAGTTTTTTAATGAGGTAATCTTGAGCTCTTAATTCATCTCTTCTGTGGATTATTTTAACGTTAACACCAATATCATGGAGATGCAAAGCATGCTCTGCAGCAGAGTTTCCTCCCCCAACAACAATTACATCCCTATTTTTAAATAACATTCCATCACAAATGGAACAGTATGATATACCCTTTCCTACAAATTCAGTTTCCCCTTTAACTCCCAATTTACGGTAGGTTGTTCCTGAGCAGAATATTATCGCAGTTGTAGAATATTCAGACTTATTTGTGGTTAACAATAGCTTTTTATTGTCTTTTTGAACTTCTAATAATTCTTCATTCTCCCTTATTTCAATATATTTTTCTGCTTGTTCACCTATTTTTTTTAACAAATCTAAACCGGGTATTGAATTAAAGCCCGGATAATTCAAAATAACAGGTGCAGTGTTAGCATTTCCTCCCCTAACACCCTTTTCAATAATTAATGATCTTAATCCTTCCCTTCCTGCATATATCCCTGCTGTGAGTCCTGCAGGCCCTGCTCCTACGATTATAACGTCATATTCTTCCATTTAAACCACCTGGTGTAAATTAAATTTTATATGAAATAACAGTTAATATTCGAATTTTTTCTATTTCAAACTACTTAATATTCTGTATTTTATCCCTCAAAAGTTTATTTACGAGTTTACCATCTGCCTTGCCCTTTAACTTCTGCATGGATTTACCCATTAAAGCTCCCATAGCACCTATTCCACGATCTTCTACCATTTTTTTATTTTCTAATATTAACTCATCTATTATATCTTCAACCTCTTGCTCTGAGAGCATGATAAGATTGAGTTTTATTGATGTTTCCTTTGGAGTGGTATTTTCATTGATTGAACCTACCAGAACATCTGAAATTACTTCTTTAGCTATATTTCCTGCTTCAACCAGTGCAAATGTTTCTTTAAGTATCATCCGGTCAATCTTTGAGACATCTAGTCCTTCTCTTCTGAGTTCTTTTAGAGTGTATGCGAGTACAGATCCAACTGTTGTTGGGTCAATTTTTGATGATGACATTATATATTCAAAATCATCTACCTTATCTAATCGAACTAATTGTGATGCCATATCCTCACTTAAGTCGTATTGTTCAATAATTCTAACTTTCTTTTCAACAGGTAACTCCGGTAGATTAGATCTAATTTTTTTAATATGTTCTCGACTTATTACTGTCGTTTGAATATCTGTTTCAACATACATACGGCTGGCAGTTGGAAGTGGCCTTAGATAATCACTATTAGCATTATCCAACACCTTTCTTGTTTCTTCTGGAACTTCAGTAATAGCTATTTTTGCTCTTCTCTGAACTTCTGTGATGGCATTTCTTGCCTTTTCTTCTTCATCTGCTACTATTATGAAAGCATCATTTGTTGATAATTTCAGAAGTTTTGAAACATCTTCAACTTCTTTGCAAGTTATTCCATATGCTGGAAGTTCATCTGTGTGGAATATTCCTGATACTCCCATNNCCTTTAAATCCTTCTAATTTTATTGCAAAGACATGACCGCCGGTTGAAATTGCATTAGAGATTATTTTAGAATCTGTTTTTTTGAATATCTCGTTAAGGTTGTAAATTTCATCTAAAACTTTTGCATCCCTTTTTTGAAGTTCATTTTTTATTTCAATAAGATTAACTTGCCTTTTAACTTCATTTTCAACCATTTTAGGCATTAAATCCAGATCTTGTACCCCTTTTATCTCAACACGTGACCCTTCAGAAATAGAAATATTAAGATCCTGACGTATTGTTCCCAATCCACGTTTTACCTTCGTGCTCCTTAGTACTTGGCCCAGTTGATATGCAACTTCTCTAACCTGTTCGGGATGTTTTATTGAAGGGTCTGTTGTTACTTCTAAGAGTGGGATCCCGAGTCTATCTAGTCGGAATATTACATTACCTTTTTTTTGGCCCATTCTTCTTGCAGCATCTTCTTCAAGGCAAAGATTTTCGATTAAAACTGTTCCATATTCTGTTTCTAGATGGCCATCGGTCGCAACCAACCCTGTACGCTGGAAACCTCCGGTATTACTCCCATCAATAACTTGTTTTCTCATTGTATGGAATTCATCAACTATGTTCATATTAAGGAGTGATGCTATTGTTAGAGCTATTTCAAGAGCTTCCTTATTCAATGGGTGTGGTGGCTCATCATCAGCTTCTACAAGACATGTTTCATGGTCGTATGATTCATACATAAACTTCAATTTTCTTCTAGACTCTTCAAAGGCTGCCCTGTCTATCTTTCCAAGTTCGCTCTGAGTAGGTCTCAACATTCTTAGGAGAGTATAATCCGGTTTTTTATCTGTTAGTTCGCATTTACAAGGACAGAACAATTTTTTTTCTGTATTCAGCTGTTGATGCACCTCAAGACCCATTTTTAGCCCTAATTTTTCGTAATCCATAAAGATCCCCCTCTAATATTAAGAATAAATCCTAGTTTAAAAAGAATTTTTCAGACGACTTTTCGCCTATTTCACCTGCTATATTGGTTTGTAGGATTTTTTTAACCTCTTCAATATTGTCTGTCTGTCCTAGGGTCCAAACCATTTTTACATAAGCAGTCTCCGGTAACATGTCAAGCCCTGATATCACTCCAGCAGATATTATTTTTCTACCGGTACTGTACACATTCATATCAACCAATCCATAAAAACACTGCGAAGTCATAATAACTGGTATATCTTCATCTTTTGCTCTTTCAAGAGATGGAATCAAATTATCCGAGCAATGTCCCAACCCTGTACCCTCAAGTACTATTCCTTTGCATCCTTTGTCGATGTGATAATCTATTATATCTGCAGGGATTCCTGGGTAACTCTTTATAAGTGCAACTTCCTCTTCTAGTTCATCTCGAAGATGTACATTATTGCTGTTTCGTTTTTTATATTGAACTTTCTTATCAACCAGTTTTAAGTTACCTTTTTCTATTTTAGCTAGTGGAAGGGCATTTATACTTCTAAAGGTATCTCTTCGTGTTGTGTGCAACTTCCTGACTTTTGTACCTCTATGTAGATAACAATAAGAATCATCTTCTTCTGCATGCATACAAAGTGTTACTTCTGCAATGTCCGATTTTGCAGCAACGAGAGAACTAATGAGATTCATAAAGGCATCAGAAGACGGCCTGTCAGAACTTCTTTGAGCACCGGTCACTACTACTGGGACAGGAGTGTCTAGCATGAAATTAAGAGCAGCTGATGTGTAATGCATGGTGTCTGTACCATGTGCAATGACTACTCCATCTGCCCCCTCATTTATTTCATCTGCTATTGCCCTTGCTGTTTTTACCCAGTATGCGGGTTTCATATTTTCGCTGAGGATGTTTAGAATTGCCTTCCCATTTATGTTAGCATGGATTAACAGTTCAGGATTTGAACGTATTAAATCATCTGCTGTAAATGCAGGATGTACAGCACCTGTTTTGTAATCTATCACAGATGCTACTGTTCCACCTGTAGATATAATTGATATATCCGGTTTATCAGCATCCTTTTTAATATTGAGCGGATGATGTTCAAGTTTGGGAATATCTCCCCTTTGAACAAGTTCTGCTGTAGCATCTACCACGTCAATACCCACGTTGTATCCACTTTTAAGTTTTAAAACTATGTGTTTATCATCTGGATCCTCTGCTCTGTCGAGTAGAATTCCCTGGTATGATGTTCCATTTCTTGTTATTTTGACGATGTCTCCAAT
>PLTK01000220.1 GCA_003164415.1 Methanobacterium sp.
GGTTTGGAATTACATATATCAATTCAGAAGAAGAGGAAATAAACCCTATAATAATACATTGCAGCCCTACTGGAAGTATTGAACGAGTTATTTGCAGTTTACTAGAAAAAAGTGCTATTGATAGAAAGGATAAACCTCCAATGCTCCCTGTGTGGCTTATACCTACACAAGTTAGGATTATACCTATAGCTGAACGTCATATTAAAAAGTCGGAAGAAATTGCCCAACTACTAAGAAACCAGAATATAAGGGTAGATATCGATGATAAACACGAAACAGTTGGTAAAAAAATCCGAAACGCTGGGGGAGAATGGGCACCTTACGTGATTGTTATTGGCGATAAAGAACTTAATGAAGGTCCAATAACAGTAAATGTCCGTGAAACTAACGAAAAACTTTCAATGAAAATGGAAGATCTTATAGAGAAGATTCATGACCAAACTAAGGGTATGCCATTTAGAAAACTTCCATTACCTGTTAAACTTGCTAACAGGGTTAGTTTCTAATTTTTTTATTTTTTTTATTCACTCAAATTAAACTCTTTGAAATCTAAATTGAGCTATTAACAATAAAAAAATAGAATTTATATAATTAGAATATTTAAATCTTAATAAGTTAACAAAAAAAAGATGATTATTAATTCATATTAATATTATAACATAATCTATACATCCACATTCGGGACAGGTACCCTGTGATTCTACAGGTTCTTCTTTGATATTCCTTCTTGTATTACCTGAACGTAATCTATTGTAAGATCCTTCTTCAATAGGCTTAGTTTCTCCTTTTAAATCCCTTACAAATCCACATTCTTCACATTTTATACAAATTTTTCCATCAGACATATTACACCTTATTTATGATATATCTTGTTTATTTAATATATTTTTCTAAATATACTGATCCTAAGAATACTTCATATCTATTATTAAATTTTAGAATTATAGGGATTATTAAGAACTCTATTTTTAAAATAACTATTTTAATATGGTTAATGTAATAATTATAAAAATATTTATATTATAACTTATAAGTTATAATTTAGAACTTATAATAAATTTAGGAGGATGAATAATGGCTGAAATAATCGCAATACTAAATCAGAAGGGGGGCTGTGGTAAGACAACAACCGCAGTAAACCTAGCAGCAGCACTAGCACTCTACGGTAAACAAGTATTGGTAATTGATATGGATCCGCAGGGCAATGCTACAACAGGATTTGGAGTCGAGAAAAATGAAATCACTAATACTATATACTCTGTATTGACAGGTGCAAGTACAATTGATGATGCAGTGATTGATACTGATATTCCTGGCTTGGATGTGGTGGCAAGTAATATAGCCCTAAGTGGTGCTGAGATAGAACTTAGTAAAGAGGTAGGCTATCACACCATACTCGAACTGGCAATGGAAACAATTACAGATGAATATGATTATATATTTATCGATGTGCCTCCTTCTCTAGGAATCTTGACCATCAACTGTCTTGTTGCCGCAGATAGCGTAATTATTCCTATTCAAGCTGAATTTTACGCATTAGAAGGAATGGCCGATCTTTTAGAGGCAATTCAACTAGTAGAAACACGACTTAAGAGCCCATCCCCAATTAAAGGTATTTTACTAACACTTTATGATTCAAGAACAAGACTTGGTAGAGATGTATATAGTAATGTAAAGGAGTATTTTGGTGCAAGTGAACACGTATTTAAAACAACAATCCCCCGTAACATAACTCTTGCAGAAGCACCAAGTCATGGTAAACCTTGTATCATCTATGATGAAGAATCTAGTGGTTCTCAAGCCTACATAAATCTTGCAAAGGAACTAATTAGACTCGATGAATCGGAGGACAATAAATGACTGCACATAAAAAGGAAAGTGCACTTGGAAGAGGGCTAGATGCACTTATAAAGCCAGATTATAACGATGAAAAAGAACNNTTTCTAAATCTAAGAAAGATATCATTAAAAATAAAACTACTAATCAATCAACTATAAAATCCAATAATAAAGAAATTAAACCTATAATCGATCAAACTCTAGTAGAAAATGTTATCCTTGAGGTTAGAAAGAATCCTCGTATCTCATTATGGTCAGCTAAGTCAGCTGCAGTTTTAAGGCTTCTAAAGAAAACTAAACCCGAATTTAGTATAAGTAAAGAAGCATCATCTCTTATAGAGGAAGCAGTAAAGGACAAATATCCTGACCTATGGGATGAATTTGAAGATAGGGAGATATAATACATTGTTATAAGTTATAAGTAATAACTTATAAATTATAACTTATAATCAGTACTAACTAATTTAACACTATTTCTTAGATCTTATCTTAATAAAGAATTTATAAAAGGAATATTATATCAAAAAAAATTATAGGGTTGTTTGATACGATTTATTCAATTTTACAAAAGTTTCTGCTCGAGATGTGATAACACCAATATTTTTCAATTCTTCAAGACTTTTAAAACAAATATTCTGCTTTCTAGATTCAATAATTCTTCTAGCTGATATTTTGCCAATTCCTGGAACCCTTAAAAGTTTCTTATAACTTGCAGAGTTTACTTCTACAGGGAACATGTCCATATTTGAGAGTGCTGAAGAATATTTTGGGTCCATTTCAAGGGTCATATTACCATTTTCTTCAAATACAAGTTCCTCAATATCAAAACCATATGATTTGACCAAATAATCTGCTTGATAAAGCCTTGATGTCCTTTTGGGATTTGGTTCTGCCCTATTTTCAAGTGGAGTATGTTTCATTGATTTGAATGGACTAAAATAACTACGTTTAATATCCATTTTTTTATAAAGCCAATCAACACGCTGCAATATATCTGCATCTGATTCATTGGAAGCACCTACAATGAACTGTGTTGTTTGACCTGAAGGCGCAAGATTATTATTTCTTTTCATCAACCTTTTAATCCATTTCATTCGTCTTAAAATATCATAATTCAATGTTTTGGTGGTTGATAACTCTTCAAATCCTTCAGATGTTGCTGCTTCTATATTAACACTCACACGATTCGCCAAACTCATAGCCCTTTTAATAAGATCATAGGATGATCCAGGTAATATTTTTAGATGTATATATCCAAGATATTCATTTTCTAGTCTAAGCTTTCTTGCAACTTCAACCATGTTTTCCATGGAGACATCCACATCACCGGGTATTCCTGAACTTAAAAATAAACCTTCAACTAGTCTGTGGTTATAATAATCGAGAAAAATGGATGTAAGTTCTTCAGGAGTGAATTCAACCCTGTTAAAATCATGGGCACCATGGTTAACACAATAACGACAGTCATTTGAACACTTATTGGTCATAAGAACTTTAAATAATGGTATACAATCTCCATTTCCAGTAGTTGCATTATAAATCCCGGGCAATTTTCCTGATAGAAAGTTATCCGTATTATAATTACCATAATTACAAAGATCGTANNGTATGACTATGATATTATATTAAAATTTTTGTAAAAAATCAAAACATTATAAATAAGATCATATATCACTAATTACTATGAGAGCTGTTATTGCAGGAACAGGAAGCGCAGTTGGTAAAACAACCATTTCGACGGGGATAATGAGGGCGTTGTCCGAGGAATACAATGTTCAGCCATTTAAGGCAGGGCCTGATTATATTGATCCAACATACCATGGCCTTGCAACAGGGAATTTTTCAAGAAATTTAGACTCATTCTTCATGTCTGATGATCAGATTAGGGAAGGATTTGAAAATGGAATGAAAATTTCCGGTGCAGATATTGGACTTGTGGAGGGAGTTAGGGGTCTATATGAGGGTATAAGTGCATTGAAAGATGTTGGAAGCACAGCTTCAATTGCTAAAGCTCTAAATGCTCCTGTTATCCTAATTTTAAATTCTAGAAGCCTTGTAAAAAGTGCTGCTGCTATTGTAATAGGCTTTAAAACTTTGGATCCGAGCATAAAAGTTGAAGGAGTAATATTAAACTATGTTAAAAATCGGAAACACTATTTGAAAGCAAAAGAGGCGGTAGAAAAACTTGCCAATACTCCGGTCATTGGAGGAATACCTCGTAGTGAAGCAATAAGAGTAGAAGAGCGACATTTAGGTCTTGTACCTGCTATTGAACGCGATAATATTCTCCAGTCTATAGAGAAATGGGGTGCAGTTATGGCTGAAAATATTGATTTAGATGCATTAATAGCCATAATGAAAAATTCAGACAAATTACCAAAGGGAAGGGAACCCTTATGGTTGGATGGAAATAAAAATAGAGTTAAAATTGGAGTAGCTAAAGATGAAGTCTTTACATTTTACTATAAAGAAAATTTTGAGGCATTAGAGGCGAATAATGCCAAGATTGTCCCTTTTAGTCCGCTTCATGATAATGAAGTGCCCGATGTAGATGGAATTTATATTGGGGGAGGATATCCTGAAATATTTGCTGAAGGTTTAGAATCCAATGAATCAATGCGTAACTCAATTTATAAGTATTATAATGAGGGAAATCCAATATATGCTGAATGTGGAGGTCTTATGTATTTATCAAAATCTATAAACAGCAAAGATATGTGTAATGTTTTTAATTATCCTTCAAGAATGACAAAAAATGTACAAGCCCTAAGTTATGTGATATCCGAATCTCAGAAAGATAATATAATACTTAAAAAAGGAGACATATTCCGAGGTCATGAATTTCATTATTCTAAAGTAGATATTGGTATTTCTAAACCTGAGTTTGCATTCAAAATCATAAGGGGTAAGGGAATTTTTAGTTCAAACGATGGTCTAATGGCTAAAAATACTGTGGCAAGTTACGTTCATACTCATGTAGCTGCATGCCCTCAATTTGCTCTTAACTTCACTAGGAATGCATATTCAATTGATGAAAAATAATATTCAATTCAAATCATAATATTATTCAGTAATTTCATATTAATATATCTGGAGGAAACCATGCGTATAGCAGTAATAGCAGAAATGGCACCTGCCAAGGCATTTATACCCATAATTAAGGAATTAGATGCAGAAATTATAGGATTGACACATGGTCATGGTGTAAAAGAATTGTTGAGTCAATACTCCACCGAAATACATTCCATTGGTGAAAGTCGAGGACAAACAGCTAAAAAACGATCTAATCCCAAAATAGCTTCCCTGGTTATTGAAGATATATGGAATGTAATTCGAACCCTTAAGGGAAAGGATATAGATCTCTTAATGACATGTGGAAATGCTGGAGATGTGAGGAAAGGAATATCTGCATCTAAAATACTTAGAATACCGGACTTGCACATTGAACAGGATATATATAATCCAATAGAAATGATAGCTTTTTCTAATTTAATAACAGTTCCATCAGAAAAGTATAAAAATTATGTTACAGAGAAGTATGGGTTAAATAATGTTCATGTAATTGGCGGATATCCAATGGCATCCTATGTAAATGATATGTCTATTGAAGATTCAAATATTATTAAAGCAAGATATGGCGTAGATGAATTTGCGGTTTTAGTATTCGGTGGAGATGTGAAGAGTGAAGACATACCCAAAATAATACAACAAGTTGAGAAGCTAAATGAAAATTTTCTGATTATACCCTTTAGATTCAGCACAGATTTTGTAAAAAAATTCATTTCTTCACCAAAATTGAATGTTATAGATGGATATGTTGAATTACCAAGTTTGATAAATGCATCTTTGTACATGATCTACGCTGCGGGCATGGGACTCACAATCGAAGCAGGAGTATTAGAAGTTCCATCCATAAAAATAGCCGGATTTCACCGAAAACATTCAAGTGTAGATCTTGCTAAGGAGCTTGGAATCCAAGTCACGGAAATAAACGAACTATCAAGTGCTGTGAATAATTTGAAGGTCCCAAAAGGAGATTGGTTAATTAAAAATGGTAAAAAATCGGTTTTGAATGTTTTAGATTTGATTGATAATTATGATAATATTAAATCCCAACCAAGTGGAGTTGGTAGTTGTAAAAAAATCTGGAATGCAAGATCTGAATTCAGGTAAATTTTAAGAATCTAAATCGAATAGATGCCAGATATAAATTAAAAGATATAAATTTAATTATAATCTTTAAAATTAGATATAAAAAAATATTAAAGAATTTAAATCGAATTATCCACTCAATTATTATTTTTAAATAGTTTTAAAGAAGTAAAGTGATTCTTTAGTGGAATTATTGCTCAATTCAATCTATTTAAGTCTTTAATAGGTTCTCTTTATATCATCCTTTCATACACATATAAAAGCTTAGTCATAAAAATTAAATCAAAAAATACTTATTTGATCATTTGAATAGCAATCTTGGTGATAAAATGGTTGTAAAAATAGGAATCATTAAATGCGGTAATATAGGTACCTCTCCAGTAATTGACTTATTACTTGATGAGAGAGCTGACAGACCGAACATAGATACTTGTGTAATAGGTTCTGGGGCTAAGATGAACCCAGAAGAGATCGAAAAAGCTGTACCGTTAATGTTAGAAATGGACAGAGATTTTGTTGTATTCATAAGCCCAAACCCAGGTGCACCAGGCCCTGCTAAAGCAAGAGAATTATTATCTGCAGCAGACGTTCCTGCAATCATTATTGGTGATGCTCCAGGATTAAGATCTAAGGACGAAATGGATGAACAAGGTTTAGGTTACATTATCGTCAAAGCAGACCCAATGATTGGTGCAAGGAGAGAATTCCTTGACCCTACTGAAATGGCTTCATTTAACTCCGATGTAATAAAAGTATTAGCTTTAACCGGAGCATACAGAGTTGTACAGAACACCATCGATGCAGCAGTAAATGCTGTTGAAGCTGGAGAAACTCTAGAACTTCCAAAAGTTGTTATATCACGAGACAAAGCTGTTGAAGCTGCAGCATTTTCTAGCCCATACGCTAAAGCTAAAGCTATGGCAGCATACGAAATTGCAACAAAAGTAGCTGATATCGATGTTGAAGGATGTTTCATGGTCAGAGACATCGAAAAGTACATTCCAATAGTTGCATCTGCTCATGAAATGATAGGTGTAGCAGCTAAATTAGCATCAGAAGCTAGAGATATTGAAAAAGCTAACGACACTGTCACAAGAACACCTCATGGTGGAAAAGGGCAGACCATGTCTAAATCTGTTCTAATGGAAAAACCTCAATAATTATAAAGTAAAAGACCTCACGGTCTTATTTTTTTTATTTTTTGTCTAAAGATACTTTTTTTTAATATACTTTTAGGAGATTTCATGTTAGAAAATCTAATAGAAAGATTTTATGAAGCAGCTAGTATGAACAGATGGAACGATCATATACGCCCTGTTGAACTTACTGAACTTGATAAACAAGCTCATAAAATGGTTATAGCATATGTAATAGCCAAATTCGAAGAAAGTGATAGGGATATCAAGATCAACTGGCAGAATCTTATTGAAGGTGGTATATTTGAATTTCTGCATCGAACCATATTAACCGATATAAAACCTCCTGTTTTTCATAAAATGATGGAAGAGAAGGAAAAAGATCTTAATAAATATGTTTTTAAGCAGTTAGACAAGGATATGAATGGTTTAGGTAACAATTTCAAGGAAAATTTCAAAAAATACTTTTTTGATCATAATTATGCAAAGGTAGAAAAGCGTATATTAAAAGCAGCCCATTATATGGCTACAAATTGGGAATTTAAGATAATTTACCATACATCACCATTTATTTATGGTATTGAAGAAACTAAAGAGTCAATTGAGAATCAGATAGAGGATCATTATGATTTGATTGGTGTTCAAAAAATATCGCTTGAAAAAAAATCCTTTGGGTTTATTGATCTGTGCGGACAGTTACGTTTCCAGGAAAGATGGGCACATTCGCCTCGTATACCAAAAACATCGGTTCTTGGACATATGTACATTGTGGCAATAACATCCTATCTTCTCTCACTTGATAATAATTCTTGTCAAAAACGGCTTTACAACAATTTTTTCACTGGTCTATTCCATGATCTTCCTGAGGTACTAACAAAAGATATAATCTCACCCATAAAAACATCTATAAAAGGATTAGAAGGCATTATTAAGGATTATGAAGAAGATCAAATGAAAAATCGTCTTTTACCTCTGTTGCCCGTTTCGTGGAGGAAAGAAATGAGATACTTCACACAAGATGAGTTTGAAAACAAAATTAAAATAGATGGTAAAATCATTAAGGGAGTAAGTTATTCTGAATTAAACAATTTGTACAACAAGGATGAATTTTACCCCCTTGATGGGAAGATCATAAAAGCATGCGATAAATTAACTGCATTTATTGAAGCAGATATATCAATTAAACATGGAATTACATCCAAACATCTTGAAGAAGGAAGAAAAAATATATATGAGAAATTTAAGAATAAAAATGTGTCTGGAATTGATTTTGGAAAGTTATTTAACTATTTCCGAGATAGATCCTTTAAGATAGATGATTTTTAGTTAAAAATTAATAAGTCAGTGTATTTTTTAACCATACAACTTTTCGGGTGTTTTCAGCCATATCTTCAATATCTAAAATATAATGATTTTCCAATATTTCAAGTTTTCCTAAAATTTTACCAATTTTACGGGTGGATTTAGGATTTGAATGGGTGGGAATTATTATTTGTGGTTTNNACATCGATTTTTCCAAGTTCATTTATTTGTTTTATAGTTAAATGTTCCTGTCCAATGTCCCCCATATGGGCAATTCTCAAACCATCTACTTCAAAAACATATATAACATTGTTAGGTGTCTTTTGATTTATTATATTTCCTCGATGGGAAGAAGCAATACCGTATATTTGGATATCATTGACATTGAATTTTTCAATGGTTGCAATAGATTTCCTAACTTTAGATGATCTATAAATTCAGGATCAAAGTGATCCGAATGTGTATGGGTGACTGTGATGACATCTGGAATCAGATCTAACTCTTCTGGTGTTGGCATTGAAGTAGGATCCGTGACTATTATAGTTCCATCTGTAGAAATAATAATAAATGAATTTGTGGGTGTTAAACTAGATTTGCTAACTGTTTGAATTATAGTCTTTCCAGTATCATTTTTCAGTATAGGAACGGTTTTTCCAAAGTTTTTTTCTATCTGCTGAAATGATTAATAACGATGTTATATGTTTCATAATATCTAATTTAGATTTATTATTGCTTTATTAAACAAATTTTTTTGTGAAAAAATCAAACATCTCTCCATAATTTTCCTTCTCTACATCATCTGTAAGTATCCTCATCTGCCCTATAAATTGCATACCTTCTCTATCCAAATATTCTCGCATTTGAATTGTTGCTTTTTGGGGTCTTTTTCCCCCAGATGTAACAAAAACACCAAATTGTTTTCCTTTCACATTTTTAATTTCTTCTAAGTATTGGTTAATTGCAGCAGGTGTTCTACCGGCCCATACAGGACAGCACAAAACAAATCCGTGATAACTCATCAAATCAGTTTGGCATGGTTTTATTGGCACTTTCTTTCCTCTTATTGCATCTAATAATTTAAAAAGATACCATTTATCTTTCACACTCTCTATCTGAGTTATATCTGCATTTATTGCTTTTTTAAGTGCTTCTGCTACTTTAAGTGTGTGGCCTGAATAAGAATAACATGCAATTAATGTTTTCAATTCAATATCTCCTTGAATTTTTTATTGTTTATAAAATTCCTTTAGTACTCGGGATTGAATCATGTTCTATTGTTGAAGCATCTTTCAATGCTCTTGCAAAGGATTTGAAAAGCGCCTCAATTTTGTGATGGTCATTATCTCCTTCTACTTTGGCATTTATATTTATCCTAGCAGAATTTGCAAATGATTCAAAAAAGTGTTCAACATTTTCAGTACTTAGATCTCCCACTTTTGGCTTGTTGAATCCTATACTCAATACCGAATAACTCCTACCACTAATATCAACAGCTACCGTAGCAAGTGCATCATCCATGGGCACTATTGCATTAGCCATTCTTCTAATGCCTTTTTTATCTCCTATTGCTTTATTATAAACTTCTCCGAGTAATATGCCAACATCTTCAACTGTGTGATGATCATCAACCCCTACATCTCCCTTTGCCCTAACTTCTAGATTGAAATATCCATGTTTTGCAAATGAGTCTAACATATGATCAAAAAATTCTATACCTGTTTCATTATTGAACTGTCCTTCTCCATCAAGATTAAGAGTTATTTTAATATCAGTTTCGGAAGTTTTTCTACTCAATGTCTTTTCTCTCATTTTAATCATCTCTTATTACCTGAATGGCTTGTTCTGGACATTTACCCGCACATATTGTACATAAATGACAAAATTCTAAATTTGTTGCCATAGCTTTATCTTTTACATTCCATATCTTTGCACCCTTAGGGCAGGCTTCTTTACAAATTCCACACCCGGTGCATTTATCTTTATCAACAACTATCCTCATCATTTACACCTTATTATTATAACTTATAACTTATAATTAATTAATCAAAAATTTCAAAATCCGATTAATTATTCTTTATACGATTAAATTGGTATTCTAATTCTCTCTTTAGTTATAACTTATAAATTCCAACTTATACCTTATAACTAAATTATATTCATTTCTCATAATTCTGTTTTCATTTCAAAGTTATCAAGAAATTTAGCAAATCTTTTAACAGTCTTTCGAAGGCTTCTAAAACCTTCTTCATCTTCTTTTACACCTTTAAGAGTATCTTGTGACCAAAAACTGGCCCCCATGTTAGCACCATATGCCCCACCACTGATAGGTAATGCACCTGTGAGAATGTAAAAGGTTTGTATTTGCTGTATTGCGAACTCTTGGCCACCACTCCTGTCACCACCCACAGCTATTGCCATTCCTACTTTATAACGCATAAAATCGAAATCAATGGCTCCTAATGCTCTGCATCGATCCATAACAGCTTTTAACTGCGCACTTAACCCTCCATTATAAACCGGAGTTGCCATTATCATGCCTTCAGCACTCGTAATCAATGGGTAAATGTCTTGCATATCATCCTTAACAATACATTCCTTGTTTTTGATACAATAATCACAATGTTTGCATGGATTAATAGTTTTACCCCTTAATCCAAAGAATTCTGTTTCAAAACCTTGTTCTTCCAACATGTTAAGAGATTCTCTTAAAACATATTCTGTTGCTTGTTTTCTTGGACTTCCACTTATACCCAGTATCGTCATTTTAACCCCTCATTAACATTCAAATAGGTTTTAATGTTGTTAAAATTATTATTCTATATTTTCTTTAATCTGTATAAATAATATGTATGACCTCTCATAAATTATTTTGAAATAATAGTTGGGAGATTCATAGGCANNACATTCATCAGTGAAGTCTTCTGATGATTCACCGGGTTGAAGTTGGTAATATTCATTGCATTTATCACATACCAAATAACCCATATCCACATTTCCATTATTAAATACAGATCTTGCTTTGTATTTTGTGACATTTGTGTTTAAAAGTTTCAAGTAAGTTTTAAACGCTATGATTACATCTTTTTTATTTATATTTCTTTTATTATTTACAGCACTGCAACCAGCTATTAATTCTATTAATTCTGTTTCCAGTATATCTAGACGTTCGTATTTTATAAATCCAAACATATTATACTCAAGTCGTTTTTTTAGACGTACTAATTTTTCAGCAAGTTTTAATGGGCCTTTTTCCCATGTAACTTCGTTAAGTTTTTGGAAGAATTCTGCTTTAGGTTGAGGCCAGTTTGTTATTTCGTCAAATCTATCAAGGCCGTGGATTAATCGTTCATCTAATCCGCTTAAATATACATTTTTTATATCATCTTCATTCGACTTTCTTTTGATAGTCATAGAATATCTGATTTCAATGATTTTATACATTGATGTGATCACTGCACTTTTAAGATTATTTAAATAAAATTTAGACATGTTCTGATTTGCTAATGAGTAAACACTATTTTCAGGCATATTCTTATAATTAATTAAATTTGCATGTGGATAAAACTGTTTTCTAGAATCAAAAGCATTTTTTAACTCTTCATAAATCCCAGAAGTACGTCCACTTTCTAATGAGGTTATTATTTCCTTTAAACCTTCAACATCCTCATTTTCAAGATCTTTAAGATATATATTAATTCTTTTATCATTTACTTCATCAATTGGGAATTTATCATGCCAAGATGTCATCCAATATCACCTTATACCTTATTTTGATTCCAAAAAGTATTATAAAAGATTAGATTAATATTACCAAATATAATGGGAAATCTTATGAAAATCCCAGTATCATTAGTACATGTATAATCGTTTGAATTAAAATTATCGATTTTTAATGAATTTAAGAAAAATAACAGATACCACAAATATACTCCAAATAAATAATAATCGCATTTGATAAGTTAGAGAAGTTCAGAAGAACAGGTAAATTAAAATAATAACTTTATTTAAAAAGTTATGTTAAAAATGAGTGTTAAGTGCAGTTATTACTCCGATGATACCCAGTATCGCCATTATAACCCCTCATTTTATAGTTTTGCAGCATAAAATACTATTTCTAGTAAATAGGCATTACAAAGACTTATCTATTGATAGAATTTTCTCTTTATTTAGTATATAAATAATAATGTATTCTAT
>PLTK01000017.1 GCA_003164415.1 Methanobacterium sp.
TTCAAATAGGTTTTAATGTTGTTAAAATTATTATTCTAAATATTTTTCTTTAATCTGTATATACAATATGATGAAGTACCATAAATTTATTTTGAAATATTAACATGAGGATATTCAAATCTTTATACAAAACTTTGAAAAGATATTTTTGTAGAATTTGATTTTAATTGCAGGATAAACAATTTTTAATGAATGAAAAAAATAAATATAAAAAAATTTAATTAATATTCTCTTTCTGTAAATAGTGTAATTGATGTGAATATTAATAATGCACCTAATATAATTTTAGAATCTCTGAAGGAGCATATATTACTAAGAAAGCTCCTATTGAAGCTTTAATTATTGTGGCTATACTGATTGGCACTACTAAGGGGGTTATTTCTGATTTTGTATTATACATTTTATTTCGGGTGTGTCTTGTGATTCCAACAGAAGTGGAGATTAAAGTAATTATTTTAATATCCTCAAGCAGGATTAGCGCTAGCATTAAGCGGTACAGAATCAATAATAGCCCATGTATAACTATTGATTATCAACTGTAGCATAGATAGTAACAACATCATTTGTATACTGCTTAAAGTAATTTGTGAAGCTCCAATAACTGTAAATAATGAATTTAATTAAGTTTCGGCAGAAGAATGTCCAATAAATCTATATTTCTCACTAAGTATTGTTTTTTTCTCATGCTGTTTACTTAATTCTCAATGAATAGCATATCAATCCTAACACAAAGTCCTCTATTATAAATTAGTCTTTTAAGATTAAATATTTTTATACACATTACAGAGTCATGATTTATGAATTGAGTCATTTATCATGAATTTGTTGTTTTTATTGAATTTGATTATGGATCTTATTCTAATGATATTTTCCATGATCAATCATTAATGAATATGTTTATATATCAGTTTTTAGATGCTGTTTTGTGAATTTACTTGTTTATATAGTTATTTTATAATGATTAGTAATTGTGAAATATGTTTATATGATAAAAAGTCTTTATGTAACTTGTTTGTCAATTTAATGATATGAAACGAGGAGGGGGGATATGAACGAAAATTAGTTTTAAGACATTAGGGATTCCTTTGGCTATTATAGCATTTATAGCCGTTATGTTGGTTCCGACACCAGGTTTAGCTTATTCTGGTCACGCAGCAATTGGTCTTTTGGTCTTTGCAATTATAATGTGGGCTAGTGAGGCACAGGTTCTGGCAGTTACTTCGTTGATGCTGATGTTTTTACAGCCTCTACTGGGTATTCAAAATTTCACTCAGGCAGCTATAGGATTTGCTAACCCTATCATCTTCTTGATGATTGGAGGATTTATTCTCGCAGTTGCTATAGGTAAAAGTGGACTTGCAAAACGTTTCACCTACTGGATGTTATCGAAGGTCGGAACAAGTCCAAGTATGAGTATTTTTGCTGCTGTTTTCTCGACAGGTCTTCTTTCGGCTTGGATTGAGAATGTAGTTGCTTTTGCAATGTTACTTCCAATTATTAAGACGATTATTCCACTTTTCGGAATAGACGATCCTAAAAAGGGTAACAGTAATTTTGCTAAGGCAATGGTTTTAGGTGCTTCATACGGTTCATTAGCAGGTGGTTTTGGTACAGAAATTGGTACAGCACCAAACTTAATGGCCGCAGCATACACTCACTTACCATTTGTTAACTGGATGGTTTTCGGATTTCCACTCGCCATTATCCTGTTATTCGTAATCTGGCAATTATTAAAAAGGATCTTCCCACCAGAAGTCGAAGGAGTTATAGGTGGACACGAAACCTTAAACAATGCCATGAGTGTAATGGGTTCTATAACCAGAACTGAAAAAATAACAGCAGCTATTCTATTCTTCACCATAGGATTATGGGTTACAACTGGTATTACCGGTCTTGACAGTTATTCTGTTGCTTTGATCGGTGCTGCATTGTACTTTGTAACAGGTGTTATTGACTGGAAAGATGCCCAGGAAGGAGTCGATTGGGGATTAATCATCTTCTTCGGAGGAGCCCTATCTATGGGAGCTGCACTTCTAAATACTGGAGCTGCATCCTACATTATAACTCATGCGATTGGTGGTTTAGGAGCTAACGTTTCAACACTTACCATAATGCTCCTGTTGATGGTCATTGCGGTGATATTCACTCAGGTTATGTCAAATATTGCTCTTGCAGCAATTTTAGTACCTCTTGCAGTGACTTTAGCAGCTGCGCAGGGACAACCTGTGGGAATTTATGCGGTACCTGTTGCTATTTCATGTTCGCTTTCGTTCATGTTCCCAATGGCAGATCCAACAGTTGCAATGGCATACGGAACTGGTTATGTAAACATAAAAGAGATATTAAAAGCCGGAATACCAATGGTTGTAATTGGAATAATAATAACCATAATAATAATGCTAACAATAGCAAAACCATTCCTAGGATAAAAAAACAAACAAAAACATGTTGAAAATTAATTTGTAAGAAAAAGATCCATATTCTACAAATTAATTAATTCATTTTTTTTAAATTTATTAAAAATAAGAATTGAACTACAAACAAAAATTTGTTGGAGGATGTATCAAGATGAATAAAAAAATATTATTACCTACAGACGGTTCAAAAAATGCAGAAAGAGCAGGTGAATACGCCATATCTCATGCAGATCTAACAGGCAGTGATATAATTGTATTATATGTAATCGATACCGAATACTTGAATGCAGTAATCCAGCCCGATGTCCGGAATGATTTAGATAAAGAGTTAAGGGCTGATGGAAAAAGAGCAGTTGAAACTTTTAAAAAACAGCTCGAAGAAAGTCAATGCAATGATAAATGTCAAAATATAGAATTCGAAGTGTTAGTTAAAGAAGGAAAACCAGCCGACACCATCCTTAAAACCATTGATGAAGAAAGAGTCGACCAAGTTGTAATGGGAAAATCCGGTAAACAAGGTTTAGAAAGATTTTTACTTGGAAGAACAACAGATCAAGTCGTAAAAGAAGCTAAAGTACCTGTTAACGTAATATCTTAACTTTAATATCAAAATATAATAAATTACAGAATATAACAAGCAATGTAATTAATATTGGGGGTAAAATGTATATCGTGATAATGGGTGGAGGTAGAATGGGGCGGAATTTAGCCTCTTTATTAGTTTCTGATGGTCTTGATGTTACACTTATAGAAAATGACCAAGGATTATGTAATATTGCCTCTTCTGAACTNNGGAAATGATGAGGTAAACTTATTATCATGCATCCTTGTAAGAGAATATAAAATTCCTAAAATAATTGCAAGAGTTAGTGATATCACCCATTCTCGCGCATTTAAAGACATTGGCATTGACTCTGTAGTGAGTCCAGAATTAACCACTGCAAGCTATGTTGAAAAATTAATAATAAGACCTAAAATAGCCGATTTAGTAGTGATAGGTAAAGGTGATGCTGAATTACTAGATATCAAATTGGAAAACGAAAAAACTATTGGTAAAACAGTTGGTGATATTAGCCCAAACGATAATTTTATAATAGTTGCATTATATGAAAATGATAATTTACTGATTCCAAAACCTGAAATGGTATTAAAAAAAGGTATGAAAATCTCCATTCTAGTAAAAACCAAATATACACAAAAAATCATGAATAAATTCACATAATTGTAAAATATAAATTATCCACTAGAATGAAATTTCGGAATGAATTTAGAAAGAACTTACCAAAATTTGCATAGAATTTAATCTTTTAAATTTAGTTTGGTGGATCTTATGAAATCTAAGGATTTAGAAAATAATAAATTTCGTATAAAGGCCAGGAAAATTGCTAAAAATCGGCCTTACCCCATTAAAGATCTTTCTAAAGATGAATTAATTGAAGAATTACGAATTCATCAAATTGAGTTAGAGCTGCAGAACGAAGAGCTTCGAGAATCCCAACTGAAATTAACAGATTCACAGAATAAATATTTTGATCTTTACAATTTTTCTCCTGTTGGAATTTTTAATTTAGATAAAAATGGAATTATTTTAGATGTTAATCTTTCAGGAGCAACATTATTAGGTGCTGAAAGACTCAAACTAAATAATCAAGCATTTATTATGTACATAGATCCTGATTATCGAAGAAAGTTTCATCTACACTGCTTTAAAGTTAAAGAAAGTAGCCAAAAACAAACTGTTGAACTTAAATTCTTAAATAAGAATAATGATTCAACTTATGTACATTTAGAAACTGTAAGCATTACTGATAAAACAGGAGAATTACAACAATTTAGGATTACTGCTATTGATATTACAGATATCAAGAAAGCTGCAAAAGAGATTGAATTGGCCAGTAAATGCTGTATTAAAAGAAGCAATAAAAACTGGAAATAATTCCAACGAGAAAAAAGTAATTTTTGATCTCGAAATATTTGTAACAGAAGATGTTTCGTCTTTAAACTCATAAAGATATTGTACCTGACGAGTGTTCCATATAAATTTACAATGTATACCTAAAAAATAGAGTTAAAATTTATTTAGATGAAAATCAGGGGGTTTTTAGATGGAAG
>PLTK01000138.1 GCA_003164415.1 Methanobacterium sp.
AAAATTTTTACTATTACCCTTATATTGGGCGGAGTTGCCCTCTTAGCTTATGCATTTACATTAACAATAACGGTGGTAACAATGGCAGTTGGAGAAATAACATCTGGTGCTAGACAACGAAGAACTATCGGTTCTACAAAGGATCATTTTGTCCTGTGTGGTTATGGTAGAGTTGGAAGTGCTGTACATAAAGAGCTTAAAGAAAGGAATATACAGGTTGTAATTATTGAAAAAAATAAAGATGTAACTGAAAGGGAGATATGGGAAGATTCAAGTGTTCTTACAATACAGGGAGATGCAACCGACGATAACATCATGATAGATGCGGGTATAAAAAGAGCTCGTGGTGTTATAATAACAACGGGTAGTGATGTTGATAACCTTTTCATAACATTGACAGCAAGGGAAATACATGAAGACATATGGATTGTTACAAGGGCAAGCAGAAGCGAAAATGTTCGCAGATTATATCGTTCCGGAGCTGATAAGGTTATATCTCCCGAAGTCAGTGGTGCTGAAGATATATATTTTGCTTCAATGGAACCTACCACCATGAAGATTACAGAGATACACGGTTTAGACAATTTACGCAGAGAATCTGAAATTATACTTAAACATGGATGTACCATCGAAAATATAGAATATCACCTACCCGAATTCAACGAACCACTCGCAAGAAAAATTGGCATATCTGATTTATCCCAGTTAAACAGATTTTTAAGCAGTTTAGAAAGTGAAAAACCAAGACAAAAGTCTTTACAAAATATGTATGAATCTGTGAGTGGAATCCATTCCCATTGGATATCCGGACCTAATAAGGAAAGTCTTGAAAAAGTAGTTGAAGAACTCAAAAAAGAAGGATTCCTCCTTGGAATTAATCTTAATGAACAGGAAATTGCCGAAGTTGCAAAGAAACATGGTGTAACCGAGGTTGTGTTAAAACCTGAAATAAGGATCACAGAGAACCACGGTATTAAGGATTATAATTTAATTGCAGAAATTATCTTAGAACATGGCTGTACATTGAAGGAGATCGAATTTTATCTACCAGGATTTAACGAACCATTAACACGAAAGATAGGGCTTTCTGATAGGGATCAGATGGAAAAATTTTTAGAAAGCTTAAAACATGATTCAACAAGAATGGAATCACTAGAAGGATTATATAATCTTTCAGACAGTGGAATCCATACAATTACAATTTCAGGCCCCGATACTCAACAACTTTCAGAAATTAAGAAAGAATTTAAAAGGAGAGGATTCCTCCTGGGAACAAATTTAACACGTGAAGAAATAATTCAAAAAATAGCTGAATTCAATGATGATTCATAGGTTTAGGGGGTATATATTATGAATTTTAACAACAATGAATGGTTTAATGTAAATGAATTTAAGGATGGAGTTTGGTTTATAAGTGATAAAACCGGTGTTAATTGTTTCTTAGTTGAAGGTGAGACTAAATCTCTCTTAATAGATACTGGCTGGGGACTTGCAAATATTGGTGAGCTGGTTGGTTCGCTCACATCACTACCAGTTAATGTTGTTTTTACCCACGGACATCCAGATCATGTTAATGGTGCATTCCAATTTTCAGATCTTTACATAAAATCGGAAGACAAGAAATTAATGGAAATGTTCTATGTCAAAGAAACGCGTGAACAGATAATAAACAGGTTTAAAGATATATTATCCTCTGATTTCTCTATCGATGATTGGGTTAACGCCCAAATAACAAAACCATCCCATGTATCCGATGGGTATATATTTGATTTGGGTAACCGAAAACTAAGGGTAATTGAATGCCCTGGACACACAGCAGGCAGTATATGTTTACTGGATACTAAGGATGACATACTATTTTCCGGTGATTCATTACTAGCTAAACCCGTGTTGATGAATCTTGAAACTTCACTCGGTTTAAAAACATATTTGAAGAGTATTGAATATGTAAATAGTTTTGCTGATGATTTTAACATCATATTATCCGGGCATGATGAGAAACCAGTGGATCCAATAGTTATGGAAGAGTTAATCAGCGGTGTTTCTGATATAATCCAGGGTAAAATAGAGGGTAAAGTTGAAAAAACACGTTTTGGAGACGCTCTTCAATATAATTTTGAACACACTGCAATCAATTACAATGAAGATAGTATATGAACCGATATATGATAAAAATCAAAAGAGTATAATATAAACATAAAATATTTAAAAATATATGTTCAGTCTTTATATTAAAAAATATTTATCCTTAATTTTTTCTATTTTATGGTATGTTAATTTTTCAAGGGATTTAGTTGAAGCTTCCTTAACAGATTCATTGTTATCAGATTGACTGGAAACTAAAGCAGAAACTGCACTGATATCACCCAGATCACCAAGATAGTTGGCAGCGGTTTCACGCATTGTTTCATCTCCCTCTTTTAATGTTTTAATGAATATATTCACAGTGTCTTTACCACCAATATTCGCCAAGGCTTTAGCAGCCATACATCTAACAGAATAATCTTTATCCTTTAATGATCTGGCAAGTGGTTCTACAGCTTTGGTGCTTCCAATTTTCCCCAAGGCCAATGCTGCATAAAATCGAGCCGAATCATCATCTTCGATAAGAATGGGAATCAAAGCATCTACTGCCCTTTTATCTGCGATCTTTTTTACCAGATTATAAAGAAATGATGGCATAATCACCAAATCATTTTTATTTATTTATGTTAAAAATTAATTATTCCCATACAAAATCAATTTAACATTTTTTAAATTCAATTTATTTTTTAAATTTCATCCAATTTAAAGTTACATTGAATTTCTTACATCTTGATCTAAGCTTTATTTTTTTAGTTTGAATGTTGTGTTGATATAAATTTATGAAAAACAAGATTAGTATTATCTATAACCCTATATTTGATTAATTTAATAGGGAAAAGTTTATATATATAAAGATACCTATTATGTATTGTAGCAATTGCACATCCACCAAGTGCATGTTATTTGTGAATGTACTGTTAAATCTTAATAGATTTTTACTGTACAAATTTTTTATGGTTGCTTTAGGTCCGTTTACCTGCAACAAATGTGGGATTTAATGTTACAAATATCATCAAAGCGGTACTAACATGATTGTAGACATGTTAGCCGCTTTGATGGTATTAAATCCAACATATATTAGTTGATTGTATTATTTATTTTTATATATAACCACATATTTTGAGTTGTATTTATTCTACTATTTGCCATGGTTTTTTTGAATAATTCCTAAACTATTTTAGTTATAAACAACAGCCGCAGATGAATTGGAAAGACCAGTTAAAGAGTATAATTTCAAGGGAGGAATTATCAACGGACATATTGGTGGAAGATATTTGGATGATGACTATTTTTGGCCGATACTAGAACGTGCTCAAGCATTAAATGCCTCAATATATCTACATCCAACACCACTTCCACAATCAGTTGTTAAAACATCATATGCTGGTAATTATCCGCCTGAAATTGCAGGATTATTAGCATCGGCTGCATGGGGATGGCATATTGAAACTGCAATACACATATCCTTCGAATTATTCTAAGCGGAGCATTTGATCAATTTCCTAACTCCAGTTTATAATTGGCCACATGGGAGAAACCCTACCGTTTATGTTAACTAGACTAGATCGGGGACTGTCTAAAGAATTAACCAAATTAAAACGTCCTGTAGGTGATTATTTAACACAAAACTTCCTGATCTGTTTTTTCAGGTAGGAGTAGAAAGGATCATATTTTCCGCTGATTATCCATACAGCTCAATGATCGAAGCCAACATTTCATGGATAATCTCCCTGAAAGTGCTGAAGATAAAAAAAGAATTGCACATGGTAATGCAGAACGTCTTCTTAAACTGTAAAAATATTAAAAAAAAATAAATAATAGATGATATGGGGGTTTAAAAAAAAAATATAATATCCTTATTATACATCCTTATTTTTTTTATAGGAAAATTGTTTCAAATTAAATGAATCTCTATTCTACATATTTAAGTTGTAGCTTGAAGTTGTTGCACCCATGTTTGTCCATCTTGGATGTCCTATTGTGCTTAGTTTTGATGATGTATCATAGATTATTTTGGTATTATTTTCTAATATAACCACAGGCCATACATGTCCATAAACATGTCCTCCTCTAAATTTTACAGCATCAGAATAACAAAATTCAGTTGCATTTTCGGGTATTCCTGCAGCCCTACATAATGCAATAAATAATCTGGACTGATCACAACAATTACCCCTACCTAATTTAGCAGTACCCTCTGAAAATGTTTAGAATTATAATACATTGGTTTTTCATATACAATATGATCCTGCATCCAATTAAATACAGCTTTAGCTATTTCAGACCTGTTAGTGTTGTTAACATTTTTTGTAATCGGTTGTGCCAGGCTTTGGATATAACTGTTATTAAATTCATTGTTGTGAATCCCATTATCCGTATTAAAATTCTGTGTATTGCTTGCAAACACTGCAGGTGTGATANNAATTATTCCCATAGTATTCGTCCCCCATTATACATCAAATTATATAAAAATTTTAATTCTCATAAACTATATTTAAAAAAGGTATTTTACCTTCATAAATTGATTTGAGATTTAATTTTGATTTTAATTGTTCATAGTCAATTTAAATTTTAAAATTACATTACCAAATTTCAGAAATGTTAACATCTGATTAAATGATCTGTCGATTGTTTCGGAGTTAGCAGTTCCATGGGGAGATAAAACTTCACAAGTTACAGCTGGAATACCTTCCAGGTTGGACATATCTTCAACTGCACCTGGATAATCTACACCTGCCCTATCGTAACTTATGAGTGACGAGTTGGTATGGTTCGAAATATTAACAGCCATGTTATAACTTTCATATAATGGATGCTTTGAACATAACACACTATAATTACCGGGATAACTTCCAGGCTGTGTTGAATGAAAATCACCAATCATATTAACTTTTAAATCATTTGCATATCTTAATATGGTATTTGTTGGTGTTCCAGGATTGTTTGCTACGCTGTTTAAATTTTTTCCATTCCAATAACGCATGTTTTGAGATGTACCCCATGGGGAAACAACCGGTATTATGTAGACAGTTCCGTTGATATTTTTATTTTTAAGGTAATTTGCCATTTTAATAGCTGCTATCTGTGCAGGAAGTTCATTTCCATGTACACCTGCAATGATCATGACTTTAGGTTCGCTACCATTACCTATAGTAATCATAGGAGTTCCAAATCTGGCTATAAAAATTATTTTATCGGTTAAATTAGTTTTAGGAATATAATTTTCTAAAAATATATTTTTCGAGATATTACCGCCTGTAAAACTATCATGACTTAAGTTCTGTCCCATATAAATGATATTCAATCTTACATCACCATTATTAGTTGCATTAACAGGCATTATACAAGAAAAAACTAATAATAATATAAGAATACTCTTTAATTGCATTGATGCTCCTTTTCTTATTTAGCTATCTATTTACATTTTTTTTAGCTACTTACACTTAAAAGTTAAAATTTAAAATATATAAGTGTATCGGTTAATAAATAATTATATGCTATTCTAATAAGTTTCAATGATTAATTCGGTGGTTAAAATTATTATATGAAAATTTAAAAGATATTAGAGATTCCCAGAATATAAAATTGAATCCTATTCCGTTTTGTATATGAAGATATGGATTACTTAAATTGAAAAAAATATTTTTTTAAATATTGAAAATACGTCTTGATAACCATTTTTAAATGATATCAATCACTAATCTTAGATTTCATTTATAATAATGGTAAATTGTATATATAACATATGCATAATAAAGGAATTAGAATAAAAATAATCAAAGATGATATCATGAGGGGAATGTATAGTCGTGGTCATACTCTTGGACTTTACTTTTATCATGGAAAGAATGGAAAAATAATAGTAAATGAAGAGAACAAGAATGAGATCAAAAAAGATGCTGAAGAGTTATCACTTGAAATATTTAACAGTGATTGGATATGTCCACAAGCTATGTTTGAAAATGAATTAGATGATGAATTAAAAAAAAACTCTTCCAATGATATCAAACTAAAAAATCTCTTAAGATCCTTAGATATTAATAATCCCTTCACAAAAAAGGAATTATAATGCTATATAGGGTTATTATTTTATAATATTTAATTTAACCGAATTATACATTTTTTATCACTTTTAACTCGAGATATCTAATTTTTTTTTGTAAACAAATTTTTGAGATCCAAATCCATAAACAATGGAAATGATCTAATATGGAATATTAGAAGATAAATGGAAACAAGGATTAAATATTTACATAACTAAATTAGTAACCATTACAATCCATTTCCAATTAATGGTTCCAAGATTTTCAACCATAATGATTTAAGATAAAAAAAAAGCAATACTAAAATTTAATTTATTGGTCTTTTAACATGGCAGCACATCTTCTAATCTGGTTGAATGGTATAACATCAACAATAACATATTTTGATTCTATATATTCCCTATGAATAAAAATTGCAGTTGTAACTTCAATTTTGATGATTTCTTGGTCATTTTTAACCGCGCCAACAATTTCTTTTACAACAGATTCACCATTTAATTCGTATGGGTCATCAAAATCTATTTCAATACTCTCTATTTCCTTGTTTATTCCCATTATATTCACTCCTGATAATATTAAAAATTATTTCTACCTATAATTTTTATTATTTTTATTGAAATTAAATTTTTCGAAAAAAAAAACATTAGTTATGTTATACGGCATGTCAATTATTCCAGTTACATTTTTAATGATTTTTTTTAGTTATTCGATACAAAATAATAGTGAACAGTAAAAAAACACATTAATTTGTTAAAATAAACCTTTTATTTTAATATTTATTTTTAATTGTTTTGCTAATTAATGAAAATTAATAAGTTGAATAATTAAAAAAAAATAGGAAATTTTCATGGAAGATATTTCATATTACACTATACATATGAAAGAATGTTCCACGAAAGGAAAAATCCACTACATTTGCCCTTTAATGTTTTAGTCAAAGCTGTTAAGAGTACCTTATCGTTAGTATTTCCGGGTACTTTAACAATTGTTTTATTTTGTTCCTTTTGGACACTCAAAACATTGTATCCTTGAAGATCAATATTATCCGCCGGGTTTATTATGGTTATTTCATGAAACTCGGTATTGGTTCCCAAAAGACCTAAAGAAAACCTGAGTATAATAAGGAAAATTATTATAACACTTGGTTTTAACAAATTTCTGGGTGAAAATGGTTTTTTAACGAAATATATACCTAAAAGACCTGCAAGTCCAATTATGGCTGGTGTTGAAAACAGTCCGCCATCTAAAATACCAATTAAAGAGAGAGTTAACACAAAAGCTAGTATAACCTTATATAAATCTCTTTCCTGATTACTTATGGCTATAATTCCCCCAATATAGATCAATGGCCATGTAACCAGTACAATCAGAGCTAGGGGTATTGTGTAGGGTATGAGCGGTACTCCTGCATTTACACCGGTATTGATATGTATTCCCAAAGATTGGATAATAAAACCTAGAACAGATTTGAATACATGGCTGTGGGCTACTGCTGATGAACTGTATGAATTTGAGTTATAAGCAATAAATGTGGTTAGTATAGGTACACCTAATTTTATTCTTATTAGCACTTCTATTAGGAGTCCGAATATGTAGGTGAAGAATATGGTTATTATGGTAAATTTAAGATATTTTTTATTATCATATTTTAATAAATTATTTAGAGAAGATATCCTTTTACCTATTATTCCATCTAAATTAAATAATGGATATAATATGAACAAACTTCCTAATACTGTGAAAAGAATTATTGATTTACCCTGTGAGGATCCCTCTAAAAAGGGGTAAGTTATGTCTAAGATTATTTTATCTAAAAAGTTTGTAAGGGCTAATATAACCGCAAACAAGATCATGATTATCCCTATAATATTTAATTTGTTTAAACGCAAGATTTTCACCTAAATTTTAGTCTGTCAATTTAAAAAATAATATTAATTATATTGTTTTGCTGATTATTAAATTTATACTGGAAGATTTTTAATTAATCAAAATATAGTAATCTCATTTGATTATGCTTTAATCAGTTAAATATTTATTCCATAATCAGACCCCAATCAAAAATTAATAAGTGTTTTGCAGTTTTAATCAGAATTATAATAAACATTTTTTTTTTTATTGATATCTCCAGATCAAATCTGGTGTTGATTAAAAAACAGTATAAATTGAGGTATATGATTCTAACTCCTTATTTACAGTATAATATAAAAAAAATAGATAAATATGATTGTTTTACAGTAATTTGGTAATATTTACATTTGAATGAATCAAAAAAATAATATTAAAAAACAAATCATTTAAAGAAAATTATTTAAAAAAAATTTAAGAAAAATTAAGATCGCTTATTCTTAATTTTCGTATGTTTTCTGTTAAATTTTGGCTTGGTAGAATATAGCATTTATAATGTTAAGGATACTTCCCGAGTGGACGTAATCGTATCCATTTTCTAACAAGTACTCTGCAGGATTAGCTATACCTGTGAATGATGATGGATCGTAGTTATCATCATGTGCTCTTGGTAAAAATGCTAAACCAGTTATATCTGCAGATGGTGGCCAAAAGACTGAAAATACTGTTCTTGCACCTTTTTCAGCTTTATACCACGCTGAACCCATTTCTTTAATCAGTCCTGCGTCAGCACCACCGTATATATCTACTACTACAGCATTACTCGGTAAATTTCCAGATGTAAGTACTTTGTCGTGTGTGTTTGGACCTAAACCCATATTATATGCTTTTAAACCCAATGCTTTTAAACCAGCAATGATACTGTTAATTCTACCATTATCAACCGTTGGATTGTTTATATTATCACTTGTAATATAAATTGGCCTATTTAAATTTCCAACTATTTTTAATCCTTCAGTAGTCAAAATCTGCTCAAACTGAGCTATAGGAATCTTTTTGGATCCATAAGTCACATAATTTGGTAGTCTGCCATTTGCAAGAGTAAAACTCTGAGCCCTTGAAAGACCGTCTTTAACCTGAGCTAGTGTTAAACCATCTACTTCAGCTGCAGGTTTTGCTGCTGCTTTTACTGTGGTTGTGTTTGTAACTGCTTTTGTGTTGGTAGTTGTTACTGTGGTTGATGTAACTGCTGTTTTTACAGTTGTATTCGCATTAGTACTTATTGTACTTGCAACTTTAAGATTTCCAGTGTTTGGTGTAGATACAGGATTTACAGTANNATTTATTTGAATAAATCAAACCTATCACTCAATGACTTCATGATCATATATAAAGGCTTTGGTTTATTTTCCTAAAAAGGTCTCACTCAGAGCTCTTTTATTCATTTAAGACCACTTAAACACTTATTGAAATTACTAATTATGGATAAGGATGCTCCATAGATATTTCTAATAAACAGCCTTATCTAAAACCACAAATACTCAAATTAGGTACAATTATTCTATTTACAAAATAGTTAAAATCTTTCATATCATATGGCTCCCTTAAAAAAGACAGATATATAAAAAATAAGCATTAAAACCCCTTCATAGTGAATTTATCCATTTATAAACTTTATTCAAATATTTCTATTAAATAAAATGCATATAATTATATTTTTACCCCGGATTCTACTGTCAAAAAGTGTGTAAATAGAATTAACATCCAATTTTTTGATTATAGTGATTACANNATATAACATATTTTAATAGAATTACATTCTTTAAAAAATAAAATTTAAGGGTTGCTGTAAGTAATGAAAAATTTTGATTATCAAGGACTCATAAAAAGATTAATTTTTATATCGTTTGTAATGGTTTTAGTAAATATAGCTTATGCAGACACAGCATTTGCAGCAAATTTAAACAATACCAACACCACTAATATTACTGATTCTTATCAGAATAGTGGGTTAAATCAAACAAATAAAACTGATCTAACTAATTTAACACAGACATCTACTAATTTAACTCAGACAAATAAAACCAATAATCCCCAGACTAATAATACCAACAATACCCAGACAAGTACTTCCAAGATTAAGAGTACCAATGTTATCAAAGTTCAAAGTGTTATAACTGTTCAAAATATTCAGGGTATATTTATAAACCCTGCAGATACACCAGTAACTTCTATTAATCCATCAACACTTAAAGCAGAAGGAATAACAGATATATTTGTTTATACTACGCGGGCAGATCCCAGTGCATTAAGACCTTTCATAACTAAATTTGCAGGCACTGGAATTAATGTATATGCATGGGTCGAAGCTTTTAAAAATTTTAATGGAGTTTTTTTTAATCCAGTAGATAATAGCACATTAGAAAATCAGATTATTAAAGATATAACCTCCATTGCAACCAATTATAATGTTAACGGTATAATGTTAGATTATCTGCGTTATTCAGGTAAAGCATATGAATATCCTACAGCAACAGCTAATGTCGACTACTTTGCATCTAAAATAAGAAATAACATAAATACAATTAATAATGAAAATATTACGGGTAAGCATAAAATATTGTTATCATCAACTTTAATGCCCGAGGGTTCGACCAATGCTTATTTTTATGGACAAAATTATACTCAGCTATCCAATTATTTGGACTTTCTATCTCCAATGATATATGTGGGTAATTATAATAAACCCGCTAGCTGGATCGGTACCACAGTAAAATATATCGAATCACAGGCCAATGGTAAACCCGTAGTTGCAATATTAGAAACATATGGCTCTGATTTAAATCCTACACCCATAACAACAAGTCAACTAGATTTAGATATTAAAACTGCAGTTAATAATGGTTCAGATGGTTATGAACTCTTTAGATATGGATTAATAACTTCAGGATTTACTGGATATGCTGTTGTCCCCACAATAGTAACAAGTAATCCAGCAAACAAAGCAATTAATGTTAAAACAAATCAGGTTATCACAGTAACTTTCAGTAAACCCATAAAAGCTGGAAGTCTGTTGATCGAGCTTAAAAACAGTAATGGAACACTAATCCCCCTAACATTTACCATTAATGGTACAATTTTAACAATTAATCATCCGGTACTTAGCTATGGAACATATTCATTATCACTGCATACAGGAAGTTTAACAGATTTAAGTGGTAATAAACTTGCTCTCTGTGGATTTTCTTTTACAGTTAATAAAATAGTGCCGAAGGTCGTATCTACATCTCCCACAAACAATGCGCAGGGTGTATCTTTGACTGCACCATTAACAATTAAATTCTGCGAGAATATACTGGCTGGTGCAAATTACTCTAAAATATATGTTAAAAATTTGAATACTGGTAAGGTAGTTGGAATATCAAAAATAATATCTGGAAATACTTTAACCATCAAACAGTCGCTTTCCAGACTTGCCAATGATACATATGAAGTGGTTATTCCATATTCAGCTGTTAAAAATAGTAATGGAAATAATTTAGTGGCTACCTATATTTTTAAATTCAAAGCAGTATAATTTAAAGGTGATAATGGTTAGAATAAACCACTATCTTCTAATTTTTTCTCAGACCATTGTGCACGTTTATTTAATTTTTCTTTGATTATCAAAGTTGCAACGAAGGTGACTGCCGGGAATATGGCTAAGATCAATATGTTGTACCAATAAGTGCTCCATAAAACACCTCCAATTACTTCTCTGAGTGCCCCAATTGCATATGTTAATGGTAAGTAGGGATGTATTGCCTGGAAGAATGGGGGAAGAAGTTGAACAGGGTAAATTCCAGCAGTTCCTGTTATTTGAAATACCAGTATTATAATTGCAAGACTTTTCCCGGCGTTACCAAGTGCGGATGTCATTGAGTACACCATTATCATCGAACAGAAACCAATGAACAAAGTTGTCAAGATAAACAGTACAGCTGATGATGCCTGTACATGCAGATATAATGCACCTAATGCAACAAATATGGATTGTAATATGCTTATTATTATGAATAATCCCATTCTGCCAAGATATATACTTTCAGCACGATATTTTATACGTGATTTGACTCTCATACTAATCATTGCAACAGCTATGATACACCCGATCCATAATGATATGGATATATAGAACGGTGCAAGGGCAGATCCATAATTGTTTATGGGATAAATATCTTGTTTTTGTATCACAACTGGAGAGTCGAAGTAGTTTTGCACTCCAGTTTGATTCATAGCTGAAAATGCAATTAATCCATTTATATCTGACTCATTTATTGAATTAAGTTTAGTTGCAGCTATAGGGATAGCAGCCTTAATAGTTGGCCATTGGGTGTTCACTAAATTTAGTTTTGCAGATGCTTCTTCAAGTTGTTGATTTATATTTCCTTGGTTGGCTACCAGCGTATTAATTNNATATCTGCTTCAACTTGTTGTAATATAACAAGGACGTTGTTGGCTGTACTGATGTCGCTTTCAACTTGATGAATTATTGGTACTAGTTGTGCATCTCCAGTTGCATCGTATAAACTTGTTATGATGGCATCAATATATTTTAATGTTGTAATGAGAATGGTAACCTGTGATTCCATATTCTGGACCTTTGCTAAGGCCTGTGTCGGATTTGATTCTATCTGGGCGTATAATGAGTCATATTCTGTTCTAACGGTGTTGGATATTTTCTGAATTTGTGGAAGTGCTGCACTTACTTTTGGCCAAATAGTATTCACCGTACTCATATCTGTATTTGCTTGCGATATTGTCGAATCAATTTCACCTATCTGTCCATTTAATTCGTTTACAAAGGATTTTGCCTTCAGAAACTCTGCTTTGTTAGCTGCTGCATATTCTCCTATATCGCTCAGTTTACCAAATATGATCCCATCAACAGTTTTAACTATTTCACCATTAATTTGTGCTTGAATTGCATCCACACCTGTATTGGTCAGTCTTGGTGCTATAGGGTTGGTTTTATCATTTACAATATATTGTATTTGGGCTTGTTGGGGGTTTGATGTTTGAATGGAAAGTAATTGTTGGCTGAAGTTGCTTGGAATTATGAGAACCGCATAATATTTTCCATTTTTAACTCCGTTTAATCCTGTGCTTTCATCTACAAATTGCCATTTAAAATTGGTATTATTTTTTAATTCGTTAACAAGCATATTTCCAATATTATAATTGGTGCCGTTGGTTGTATAACCTAGATCTTCGTTAACAACTGCAACTTCAATATTTGAAGTTCGTGCATAGGGATCCCAAGTTGCTTCAATATTTAGAAGTGCATAGAGTGAGGGTAGTAGAATAATCACTAGAAGAACAACCATTACAACCGGGTTGTTTTTAACAGCTTTCATATCGTTTTTAAAAATATTTCTAATGTCCTTTATCATCAATATCAGTTCCTTTATGATTGCAAAGTTTAAAAATCTAATAAAATTATTAATAATCTAATATCTTGAGTTTGATTTAATTTTAAATTGAATTGGTATTCATTTGCTTTGATCCGGTACTATTATTCCGTTTAAGAATATTTCGAAGAAGTTTTCCATTATGGAGTCGTTTGTTACAAGGGGTTTCTGGTCGTATATTTTCCATACAATGTCCATCTGAAATACTATACTGAAAATATTTAATGCAGCCACTTCGGGATCTATGTCACGTATTAATCCTTGGTCGATCTTTTTTTGGAAGTAGTTTACAAGGTTTTCAATAATCATTTTAGAAATTTTAGGCAGCACCTTTTCTTCAAATGGAATACCCCTTACTTCTTCCATTGATATTCGTATTAAGTTGATCCGTTTATCGATCATTTTGGAAGCATTTTGCCAGATAGTTGTTAGATAAGATTTTATATCTCCCTTATCGTCAATTTTAAAGAGTAAATCTAGTTCTTCAAGAAATCTGTTTGCGCTACGCTTTTTAGCAGCTTTTAATAACTGTTCTTTGTTATGAAATTTTCTGAATAATGTAATTTCATTAACGCCGGCTTCAAAAGCTATTTTTTTTGTTGTAGCTCCTTTCCATCCGTCTTTATCAAGGAGTTTAATGGTTGCATCCAGTATTTTATCTTCGGTATCTTGCATGTTATGCAAGTGTGTGCTTACATACATATAAAGTTTTTGAATATATCTGGGAAATCTCTATTTGAACGATAAATTTTTTGGATGGATGGGTTTTAAACACATCTAAATACAATACCTTACACATCCAAATATCCTACTCCTTTTAGAATTTAGACTGCATAAAATAGTTTAATATTCATTTTATTCTAGTTATTAGTCCTATTATTATGTTGTAATGTATTAACAAATAAATTGTGTTGTGATATTTACAATAATAATGAATTTACTAATATCCGATTTAATCAGGATATGTATAAAAATATTAAAATTAATTATAAAATTTGTAATATCCTTTTAAATCTCATTCTAAGCTTTTTTTTTAAACTTTTAATTAATGTAGAATAATATTTAGCTATTAAATGATTTTAATTACATAATTTAATTTAAGATATTAAAATTTTTGAAGTGATTCAAAAAGAGAAGTTTAACATTTTTTTTAAGCATTAATGTTATAAATTAAAGATTAGTTACAATATACCTTATTCGAGGGTTGTCAATCAAAACAATACTGATTACCCTCGAATAGGTATGATTTTTTTCCTACACATATATCCACTTCTTAAATTCATTTAAATTCTACACATATTTAACACCTCTAGTACAAGATAGTTCTTATAACTTCAAACTATTCATTTATGCTTAGGCTGAATTTTACATCTACACATAGCTGTACCTCCAATTTAAAGAAGTTTTAACTCACCAGTTTTTTTTCTTATTAAACAAATTCCCTTAACATACATCTACACATAGCTGCACCTCCATTGGAGGAATGTTATAATTACATATCTCAGTAATTTAGTTATTTACTGTCCAGACTACTAATTTCCGAACCTACTAAAGTTTTTTTTATACTTGAAGATCTGTATTTTCTAGTTCGTTTGATACATTTGATATTTTTTTATTTACATCTGCATCTAACCAATATTGAATGTTTTTGCTCTTCATTCACCACCATTTTTTTATTAAGATTTTGATGTTTTAAAACATCAGATTATATGGGTGATATAACTATAGTTATACTCACCCCATAATATAACGATCGTTATATTACTATTTAAATGTTTCCATCGAACAGTTTTAGAGTATTTAAAGACATGAAGTCGTTACTAATATTCGAGCTAATATATTTAAATGAACCATTAAAAAAACAATTATAATTAGTAAAATGATTTGATTGGTCCAGTTGTAACAATTAAAAAATGGTTCAATTTATGGTTTCGAGTATACTGTTCATTGCCTGGATATCCGTACTATTGTTTATTGTTGGATCAACAGTAAAATATCCATTTATATCATATGCATTCCCATTTTTTTCAAATAGATAAACTACACTTTCTAATGTTATATTCCCTCCAAAACTATTTGGAATACTCATATAAGTTACATAATAGCGATATACAATATTAGTTTTATTATCTTTTAAATTTCCAATATATCTATCGTTTTTTACATACAATTCCCCTTGTTGTAGCTCATTGGTTGCTCCAGTACCATATGCACTTACAGAGTTTAGATGTTTAAATTTTTGTACAATAATTCTATCTCCATTGATGTTGGTACTAATAATTAAAGGGATACTGTTGTTATCTGAAAGTTTCCAATCGTTAGATGGATATTGGAAGTATATTCCATTGTTGTTATAGGTGGAAAAGGAGAAATTTTCAATAAATAAAACCAATAAAACACAGGATATTAAAAATATAATAAGTATAATAAATCCTTTAGATTTCATGATATAATCTTCCAAGTTTTAAATATAAATTAGAATAGATATTCAATGATTAATATTCGGACAATACAAACATTGATGGGGTGGAAACGAGGGCTAAAATTAAGAGGTTGTGATGGGTATTTTTTATTTTTAGCCCTCGTTTAGATGTTCAAAGNNTTTCGATTTGTAATTTGAAACTGGAATAAACATCAACCTTTTTTTTAATTTGTTAAATTCAATTTATTTAACTGATAATTCCATCAAAATCCTCTTGATTAACCCTATATTATATCTAATATGATGGTCAATTTAGAACTGGTGGTATAAATGTTAGATTTCATTAATTTTGAAATATTAGATAAAACAAAACCTTTTGCAACAGATGTATTAATTCAATTTGAGGAAACTGGAGTTAACACCCAGAAATATAGTTTTATACAGGATCGTTTGGACAACTACAATTTATATATAGATACTAAATATTCCATGACATACGAAACACAGTACAACGAACCCGAAGGAATCCTATTGATGGGAATTGTAATATCCATACCAGATCGTTTGGTGCCGGATGATGATGATAAGTATAATCAGTTAATCGCAGTATTTATCAAGGGATTTCAGCAATTCCATGAGAGAACCATGCAATTTTTAAAGAATAAAAAAGAGAAGGGAGTAGCTTAAAAAAAAATTTATTATATTTTTCTTATTAAAATTATACAAAGAATGTATTTAAAATCAACTATTTATTAGGGTTCAATATGTACATTCGCTATAGGTATTTTTATTTCTTTACCCTTTGTAATAAACTCGAATGGGATGTTATGTTGAATTAAATAATTTGCTAATCTGGATAAATTTCCGTTATATGCAACGATATAATCGTTTCTATTATCCAATGTTCCATTTAAAACTCTATTTAATGTGTTAAGTGATGGTTTAAATTCATTTTTATTAACTGATTCATCCATCGATATCACCCCTATAACTAAGTTTTATTTAATAAATTCAAATTTTATTTAAAGACTCATTTTTGATGGACCCGAACGGAAGGGTAATGTTATTGATCCCTTTAGGTATGCCATTGTAATTTCTTTTTGGTGTAAAAAATAACCACATTTTTGGCATTTTATACCTTTACCCCATTTTTCCATGAATCCGCCATCAACTTTATGGGTTAACTCAGACATTTTTATATCACCTTTTTAAAAATTTAAAACTAAAAAAATTGTTTAATATCAATTCGAAATAGACATTCTAATTCTATTAAATATCAAAATAAATTCTTTAACATATTTTTGAGAATTATGTATAATCACGTAAATATAAGATTTTTTTTATAAATCGGAGGCGAGCAGGGATATTCACTTTTTATCAAAAATAATAAAGCGATATACTTTTTGGTAAATATAATTATAAGACATGAACATTCCCTGCTCTATGTATTAAATTGTTGGAAGCCATATATACAATTTATCATTTTTAATAATGTACTTTATACTCTATAACAATTCCAAAATGGATACTATATCCATATTATAAAAAAATGAAACTAAGATCAAAATTTTATTTTCATATAAAAAGAATATTAAAATGTTCAGTTTTTATACATTCTTTTCCCCTTTAGGGGTTAGTTTAATATCCTGTCCTTCGAAGGTTTTTGGGCCATCATATTCAATATACCCTCGATATGTAAGATCTCTAATATATGAATCTAATTCAGCACCTTCAATATTTAATTTATCCTCTAAATCTGATATAGATACTTCTGGTTTATCTGGATTTTCCTTCTTTTCATTATATAACATTTTTAAAATTTTCTTTTTTTTAGTAGCATCCATACATATTCCCCCTAAGAACATTTTTTATATTCATTTCTTCGATTTAATCGTATATATTAGAAATAAAACCTTCTATGAACGTTTAAATTCTCATATTTAATATTATATATTTGAGGGTAATTCATAAAACTTTTTTTAGTTGCATGATACCTTCTATATTAAAAGATTCAACTTATCCGTTTAAAAATTTTAAGATTTTTTTGATCTATTGTAATCTATATATCTATCATAAAGCTTAATTCTTCCCTTTATTATTTCCATATAATCATTATTTCCCATAGTGAATTTAAGATTATCATGGATTTTTTAGGTTAAGATAAATTCATAAATAGAATATAATATATAATAAATTGTCTTTACCTGATTAACAGTCTTTTATAATTCAAATAACAGTTTATGGGTGTTTATAATACTGATACTATTATTTTTAAACCCTATTTAATTTCATAATAGTAAGGTACTAATCATTTATTTTTCCACAACTGTGACATCGATCATGATAAGCAAAATTGGATGGGAGAACTTTGAGGGGGCATTACCCGCATTCCTAACAATCACATCGATGACATTCACATTCAGCATATCCAAGGGTATAGGATTTGGATTTATATCATACTGTATAATCAAATTAGCAGTGGGTAAATGGAGAGAAGTTCATCCGTTAATGTGGGTTATATCATTAGTATTTGTAATATATTCATATTTGTCTCAAATATGTTGTAAATCAAAAAAAATAATCTTCATATTTCCTAATGCACATCTCTAATCTAATAAGAATCTAACTTATATCTATTTTATTACAAATTTTATGTTTCATCTATACAAGATATGCTAAAAATTATCGGTTAGGTATAATGTTAAATATTTTACACATAGTATAGTCATGGCTACATATTACTTACTTAGTCTTGTACGATGGCTTGTATATCTCGTGTAGATTGATGAATGGGCAAGAGATTTTTGTTGCGATTTATAATTAAAAAAAATATGTATAATTTAATAAAAAAATTAATAAATTTTGGATTTGAAATAAAGAGACTTAAATATCTTCTTTCTTTTTAATCTCTACTTCTTCCTCTTCTTCCTCTTCTTCACAACCACAACCACAGCCGTCCTTCATCATTTTAGATCCTTGGCTCATGATATCGACAGCAGCAGCACCTATTCCACTTATAGCTCGTGAAAGATGATCAGGTTCCTTAAGAGACATGACTTTAACTCCTTCAGGACCGTTTACACCTTTAAATACAACAATTGCAGCAACGGGTTCTACACCTGCAGCTCCACCGGCTCCAGCTCCATTTCCACCCATATTATCTGTGCCTGTGCCTTCACCAATACCTGCTCCAAATCCCATGCCCATCCTGGTGATAGGAATCATTAACATCTCATCAGTTTCTATGGTTTTACCAACCACATTTTCTATGTTCAAAACTTTACGAATTTCTTCAACAGTAGTTTTAATAGGATCTTGAATATCCAAATCAATTCCTCCTGATATCTAAATTTTTTTTACGTATTTATAATATAATCTCCCATGCATATACAATTTATTATTAGTTTGTCTTAAGAAACAAGATGATAAAATAAATTGAAATGTAGAATATGAGGTTTAAAGGATACAGTCTATGTTGTAAAAGAGTTTAACACATTTTTGGCCCACATATTTAAATATAAATATATATTCAGCTTAGGGTAACCCAAAAAGATTTCAAAGAAATATCTATGTACGGGGTTAAAAACATGTAATGGGAGATTTACTTAGTTTATTCTAATGAAACATGTTAATTCTATAATTTAAAGGGTTTTATTAATGAATAACAGATAAAATCTAACTATATTTTATTCTATTGTGGTGAATTTCAAAAAAAAATAATAAAAATAAAAGAAAAGAAGATTTATTTTTCTACATATTCATACTGTGGTAAAACAGCTACTGTAGGCTGTTAAATTGTTACTGGCTAAATCTGTTACACAACCGGTATGCAGTATTAATGTATATTTTATTCCCTTACTTAAGAGAGATTTGGGTTTTATTGTTAGGGTATTGCCACTGATTGTCCTAGTAAATAATATTTCTTTTCCTGTACTTGTTTTGAGTTCAATGGCCATGTTTCCTGCTTTTATGGATTCGCTGAAGGTTATTTTAATTATCTGGTTTGTTGGAATTTTTATTGCATTTTTAACCGGTGTTATGGTTTTTACTGTTGGTGGTATGCTGTCAACGGTAAAGCTACTACCTACAATTGCGAGTGGGTTACCTGTTAAGTCAGTTATACTGCCTGTATGTAAAGTTAGTGTGTATTTCCCATTGGTTAATAGTGCTTTGTGATTTATGGTTAAAATATTTCCATTAATTGATGTGCTTATTGTTACTGGTGCGCCACTACTGTTTGTTAGGGTTATATTCATGTTTCCGGCTTTTATGGCTTTGCTGAAGGTTATTTTAATAACTTGATTTGTTGGTATGTTTATTGCATTTTTAATCGGTGTTATGGTTTTTACTGTAGGCGGTACAGTGTCGACTGTAAAATTTGAATTATAAGTTGTTGTTAGATTGTTGCCTGCTAAGTCTGTTACTGCATTAATGGGAATGTTAACATAGTAATTTCCATTGATATAGCTTGATGTGGGTGTTAATGTTAATATATTTCCATTTATTTGGGATGTAGTAGAAACTATTCCAGAAGGTCCTGTTACTGTTATATCATTATATGAGCTGCCTGAAACAATCGGTACGTTGAAGGTTATTGTAATTACTTTACCTATATTATTTGTACTGGAGTTATTTGTAGGGTTTATGGAATCAATGGTTGGTGGACCTATCATAATTGGTGCACTTACACTTTGATTATCCACTGTGGCGGTGATGTTGCCGGTTCCACTGTTGTTTGGTGTAAAGATGGCCTGTGACAGCCCCTCAGTTAGTGTGGTGTTTATGGGATTAACACTTCCCAGATATCCTGAGAAGGTTACAGGTATCCCGTCTGGTACACAACCATTAGAGGGGTCATGATAGTATAGTTCCGGATTATTTGGATCGTTTAATATTCCGTTATCGTACAATAGATTAGCCGAGATTGTACTAGTTTGACCCGGAATGATTGTTGAAGAATTTTTTGTAACACTTAAAACAAGCCATTTAGTGACGGTTAAACCCTCAACACTTGAAGTAGATGGGCCTTGATTTGAACCCCACCAGTTATTATCTGTATTTATTGAGCCTCCAGAAACTATATCGTTACTTGTTGCAGTTATGCCTAATATACGGTTAAAATTGACTTCGGCTGTACCATCATTACAAATAGCACCACCTAATCTGGCAGTATTGTTTATGAAAGTACTGTTAGTCACATTTAAACCATTTTCATCAGAGATAGCACCACCACAATTAGCTGCATTGTTACTTGTGAAAGTACAACCAGTTACACTTAAACCATCCTCATCAGAGATGGCACCGCCTGAGTTGGATGTAGCAGTATTATTTGTGAAGTTACAATCTGTTACATATATATTTTCATCACCAGAGATAGCACCACCACAATTAGCCGCAGTATTATTTGTGAAGTTACAACCAGTTGTATAAATATTTCCACCACAGATAGCACCGCCTGCGTTGGATGCGGTATTATTTGTGAAAGTACAACCAGTTGTATAAATATTTCCACCACAGATAGCACCGCCTGCGTT
>PLTK01000172.1:0-138 GCA_003164415.1 Methanobacterium sp.
ACGATTATACGATTATAAAAGCTCGAGAATATCCAGAACCTCCAGTATTTGATGTGGATAAAGAAGCTGTTAAAAATATAATTGAAAATGCAAGGAAAAGAGGAACCAACACCCTTGGTTTAGAATCATTCGATATAC
>PLTK01000172.1:180-11505 GCA_003164415.1 Methanobacterium sp.
GTTAAGGACGCTTATGAAGATATGATGGCTAAAATACCTGAAAGAGTACCGAACGCAAATCTTGAAGGTGTTCAATTACAAAGAATGGTTTCTGGCGGTAAAGAAGTGATTGTTGGTATGATTCAGGATCCAACATTTGGACCAACTTTGATGTTTGGACTCGGTGGTATCTATGTTGAAATACTAAAAGACGTTAAATTTGCAATTGCACCGGTTAATGAAAACGATGTGGCCAGCATGATAAGTGGAATCAGAACCCACAAGCTTCTTGAGGGTTCAAGGGGAAGTGCACCAGCAGATATACCAGCTATTAAAGATATTATCTTAAGAGTTTCCCAACTTGTTATAGACTTCCCAGAAATCAACGAGTTTGAAATCAACCCATTAATTGTTTTCGATGAAGGAGAAGGCGCATTAGCAGTTGATATGAGATTAATATTAAAGGAATAGATACATAAAATGAAATCGTTCAGGTTTTATGGATTTAATGGATCCAAAAAACCTTCTTCTTTATTTTTTTTATTTTTTTTATATTCATTAGAATAAAGTGCAGTAGTTGTTACAATTAAATTATATACTGCTTAAAGAAATTTGATACCTTAATATGCCTTGATAAATCTAGTAATAACCGTATTTGTTTAACATGATATATGGGGACTACCAATATTCACATAATTAAAACTTAAGATATCTTTTACTTACAGTAACGAACTAGAATATAATATCCTTTAAACACATGTAGAATTAAATTATTCAACCATTACCATCTACATAACAAATACTTTTAATAGATTTTATTAATGGAAATAATCTATTATTTATTCCTTTCTGTATATTTTAATTCTTTAAATACCATTTTAAATTNNACATTTTTCTACGGATTCAAAACACTATATTTATAAATAATTAAAAACAATATTATGTTGGAATAAGATGAATTAGACCATATTTAGATGAATTATACTATGAAATTTATGAATCAGATGAATAGAATCGATTTTTAACAGAATTATTAATATACTCAACCACAACGTATCGGAATAATCTGATAATATTGTATATTTTATTATAAAAACTATTAAGGAGGAACTATTATGAAAATTTATGTTGATTATGTCTACAACCTTTTAGATTATAAAGATGAGAGTAAATGGGTTGATTATGGATTATTAATACATTTACGTAATGTTTTTGATAATGAAAGATTTAAATCTATATATCTTTACTGATGTGCACGCAGGTGATTTTGTTTTGTAGATTTTATATTATCAAACATTACCAACAATAGTTGGTGATAAGGAAATGCTCGTTGAACTTTTCCAAAATCTGATTAGTAACTCAATTAAATATCATGGTGATGATCCACCCGAAATACATGTATCTTTTAAAGAAGAAAATAACCAGTATAGATTTTCTGTTAAGGATAATGGTATTGGAATGTCTTCTAATCATTTAGAAATGATTTTCACAATTTTTCAACAACTTCATGGTAAGGATGAATATGAATGTACTGGAATAGGTCTTTCAATTGCCCAGAAAATTGTGCATGAACATGGAGGCCAAATTTGGGTAGAATCAGAACTTGGAAATGGATCAACCTTCTATTTTACCATACCATTTTAGTTCAGATATTTTAAATTCACTTATAAACAAAATTATTATCTATTAATTGTTATATGCTTATTAATATATGATAATCAATCAATAATTAAAAAAAATTCTTTGATGATAGTTTATGTTAATATTTAATATGAAAGTCACCATTAATTCAAAGAATGTTATAGCGGATTATATATACAAATATTATTAAAAAAAGAAAAAAAATAGAGTATTTTATTTATTTTATCTTCTTAAAATATTACTTACACCAATAGCTAATAACAGGAGTACGGGCCAAATTTCAAGTCTTCCTATCCACATATCGGCTATAAATGTTAGCTTTACAATAACTGGTGATGTGCTGGTTATAAGTGATGATGTCAGTCCTACATTACTTACAGCTGAGGCAACTTCAAACAGCACTTGTGAAACGTTATGATAATAGAACATAACGATTATGCTGCTTATAATGTACACCATCAGGTAAACAAATACAAATAGCCCTGTTAATTTTAAAAGGTTATCATCTGCGTTTATGGTTTTAATATGATGAACTTTGCGTGAAATAACGGCTCGTTGTGGGAGTAAAAATGATTTGATTTCCCACCAGACAGACTTAACCATGATACCTATTCTAATCCATTTTATACCTCCACCTGTTGAACCAGAACCTGCACCTATGACCATGAGGAGTGTAAGGATAAATATGCCCAATCCTGCGTACTGATTGACAATATCTGGTCCTGAAGAAGTCTGGAGACCAGTTGTTGTTATTGCAGATACCACTTGGAAAACNNGCATACCTCAAGGATAGTAAGATATTGTGTCCATAATATGGGGTATTGTAAAGAAATACTGTAACTATGATGGTACCAACAATAATTAGAGGCCATGAAACTTTACTTTCTATATCCTTAAAGTACTCTTTCCAATGTCCTGTAAGTACAGTATAATGCAGAGCGAAGTTGGTAGCACCAATTATCATTATGATCATGGCAACAATTTCGATCCATATATTATGATAAAATGCTAAGCTGGCATTTTGCATACCGAATCCACCTGTTGAAAGTGCTGAAAATGTATAGAAAATGGAATCAAAAANNCTTATACTAGGCAATATCCTATCTTCCCTACCTTCAGCAGAATATAACCTCATGAGATTAACTCCAGGAGATGAAAGAACAGTTAAAGCTAAAACAATGATTCCAACTCCACCTAACCACTGCATAAAGGCTCTCCAGAAATCCATGGTGTAGGTAACTGCATTTAAGTTGGAATACATACTGAAACCAGTTGTTGTGTAACCAGACATAGCTTCAAAATAACCATCAATATATGATAGATCTCCTGAAAAATAAAATGGAAGAGCTGATAGGGCAGATGCAATAAGCCATATCACCGTCGAAAATATCATAGCACCTCTAAGGGAAAGATCTGCCTTCTTTTTAAAGCCCACAAAAAGCATTACTCCAAGTACTAAACTTATTAAAGATGAATAAACGAATGGTAAGATGTATTTAATTTCACCATAAATAAGTGCTACAACAATGGGTAACAACATTAAAAGTCCTACAAAGATACACATAAATCCTGTGTAGTGGAACAGAGAACTTATTTCTCCCGTTTTCATTTTGTCAATAGAATACATCTAAAAATCACCTTCTACATCCTATTAATAGAATTTTTTAACTACTTCATTTATGTGTTTGGTTTTTATTAGAATAGATATTCTATCGCCTTCTTCTAGGATTATATCAGATTCAGGCATTAAAATTTCAAAATCAGGACTCTTGTAAACGGCACATATGATATAATCCTTAGTAGGACTCATCTCACTGACCTTTTTGCCTATGGTTTTTTTATTTTCTATTGGAATATCTAATAATTCTGCATTACCTCTACCTAACATTATCATATCCGCAATTTTTGGGCGGATTATAAGCTTTTCAAGATAACTAGCTGCACTTAGTTCCGGACTCACAGTTGCATCGATACCAACTTTTTTGAAGGCATCTGCATGTGATGGGTCGCTTATACGAGCAATAATTTTTTTTGGATTGTAACCCTTAACTAGTATACATGCAAGTAAATTGGCTTCATCATTACCAGTTCCTGCAACAAATGCATCTGCATCTGCTACATTAGCTTCTTCAAGAATTTTAATATCTGTACCATTTCCACATATTACAAGTGCATCTAATTCATTTGCAGCATTGTTACATAATTCAGGATCTTTCTCTATTAGTGTAACATCAAAACCAGCCTTTATAAGTGAAGAAGCAAGGTTTAAACCTACTCTTCCCCCGCCCATTATTATAACATACATATTAAAATACCTCCCCATTATTTTGTAAACATATTTAGAACCTTTGCCATAGATTCGGTTTTAACAAGCATTGAAATTCTACAGTTCTCTTTTAAAACCATATCTGGAGTTGCAATACTTATATCATCATTATCGTCTTCATGATAACCACAGATGAAGAAATCATCATTGGGATCTAAATCACCAATTTTTTTCCCAATCATGTTATTGTTTGTAACGTATAAATCCAGTAGATCTGCATGGCCATGATCCACCACGAATAAATCTGCTATTTTAGGTTCTAAAACTAGTCTTTCAAGATATCCTGCTTCTATTGATTCGGGTATAATAACATCTATTAAATTATTTTCTGTGAACACGCTCTCGTGTTGAGGTTCATTTACCCTTGAAATTATTTTCCCGGGTTTATATTCTTTGGCCATTAAGGAGGCTAATAAATTTGTTTTATCATTTCCAGTGGCAGCTACAAATACGTCTGCTTCATTAATTTCTGCATTTTCTAGTGTTTTCCTATCGGTACCACTACCACAAATGACTGTTGTGTCTAATTTGGTGACTAAAAATTTGCATCTATTCTCATTTTCTTCAATAATTGTGACATCTTGTGAATCTTCAATTAAATCAAAAGCCACATGTAAGCCTAAACTTCCTCCCCCCATAATTACAACATACACTCAACCACCTCTAATTCATACACTCGAACAAATCAATTTTGACCATATTTAATCACTTTAAACATAATATAACTGTGTTATATGTTGCTAATTATGCCATCTTTAATGATCGTTAGTTTGAACATATAAATTTATCGATTATTTGGATTGTTAAATACTGAACATACATAATAATCATTTAATTATTATATTATCAATATTATGGGTCCTAATTTTATTATAATCCATTATTATTACAAATTTCTTTAATCAAAAGATATAAAGAAGTTATTTATATTATAACCTCTATATGTCCATTTAAAGAAGATCCACTAAATATAACTCATTTAAAAAAAAAATCGAAAAATAGTATCAAACACAGTAAATATTCGATTTAATCCTTTGATCATCGTACTGTTTAAAAACCAGTGACTATATTCATTTGTAATATGATATTTGAATTACATTAAAAATTAGTAAATTAAAATAAAGAGAAATAAAGTTATTTCAATACTGCAACTGGTAAATTACTCATTGTGGTATATCATATTAACTTCACTTTTAATTTTAGGATTTTTCATTAAGATATTAATGTCATTTTGAACGTCTTTATTCTTCATTAATTTATTTATTTGATCTTTAACGTTTTGATTTTGTACTAAGCTGTGGATTTGTGTTCGTATATTCTTACTTGAAAGTATGGTTGCTATTTGATTTTGGATATTTGAACTCTTAACTAGAGTATTTACCTCAAAACTATTCTTTTCAAAATCAGTATACCAATTATTTACATTTTGAAGAATATTATGTCCGTTGTACTGTATTTGGTTAATATTGGTTGTATTTGTTGGATTAACAGCATAAACAGGTACTGTACCAATTAACAGAGCACAAATGGTGAATATTAAAATTTTCTTCATTTATTTTCACCTCTTGTATTTTTAACAAAGAACAAATAGAATTTCTTAAATGTTCTTACATTATATATTAAAAAACAATTGTATATATAAATATACCAAAATTCCACCCAAATATTATTACAAAATACCATAACAACTATTATATGACTTTAATAACTTTAAATCTTAATTTAAGACTCTTAAATAAAATTATTAAAAATCGATTTATGATAATATCCGTTAAAAACGTTGATGATGAATATATTTTCTCAATAAAAAGATAATGAAATAGGAATACATCAAAAAGATTTAGAAAGAATTTTAACGATCTTTCAGCAGCTTACATACACAAGAGGAATATAAAGGAATTGGTTTAGCTATTTCACAAAAAATATTACAAAAACATAGGGGCAAAATTTAGGCCGAATCAATACTTGGAAAAGGAACAACATTTTATTTTACTATACCCAACAAAAACTATTAATTCATTTCTTTTTATTTTAATCTGGATGTTATTATAAAATAATATTAGTTGAATAAATAATTATTTATTCGTTTAGATTTTAATAAGGAAATATATTTATTAGTAAGGATATAATGAATTTGATTAATAAATTTTTAAATTATAGGTTGATTTATGGCAAAAGACACAAAAAGCATTCAATTACGTAAAAAAGCCGAATTATTAGTTCAAAATCAATTTAAAGATATAATAATCAAAGATATAGATGTAGAAGAAGTCATCAATGAACTGCGTACTCATCAAGTAGAATTAGAGATGCAGAATGAAGAACTTAGAGAAACTCAAATCAAATTAGCAAATTCTAGAAGTAAATACTTTGATTTATATAATTTAGCACCAGTTGGATATTTTACACTAGATAAAAATGGACTGATTATAGATGCAAATCTTGTTGGAGCATCCCTATTAAATATTGAGATACATGATCTAAATAAAATTGCATTTATTCAATTCATTAATTTGGAAGATAGGAATAAATTTCATCAATTATGGCAAAGGGCCTTAAAAACCGAAGATAAAGAGAGTTCAGAAATTCAGATGATTACAAATAAAGGTAAACTCTTTTATGCACACTTGGAATCTATTTTAACTTATGATGAAACCGAAAATGGACTTAGAATTGCTCTTTTTGATATTAGTGATAGGAAAAATAGTGAAGATAAAATACAATTATCTTTAATAGAAAAAGAAGTTCTTATCAGAGAAATCCATCATAGAGTTAAAAATAACCTTCAAATAATCACTAGTCTACTCCATTTACAAGAAGATACAGTTAATGGGGATATGGCTGCTGTTTTAAGGGAAATTGAAGGTAGAGTTAAGAGTATGGCAATTATCCATGAAAATCTTTATCAATCCCCAACTTTTAACGATATTAATTTCAAATTATATATTGAAAAACTATTATATGACATACTATACATCTATGGCATACCAAAAGGAACAATCAAGACCAATTTGAATATACAAGAAATTAGATTAAACTTAGACACGGCAATACCTATTGGACTAATAATCAACGAACTTATAACTAACATTGTAAAATATGCATTCACTGATTTTAAAGGAACTATAACAATAAAACTCAAATCATGTCCAAATGGAATAGAATTAATTATAGCAGATGACGGGATAGGACTACCGAAAAATATCGATATTGAAAATTCAGAAACTCTAGGTCTCCAACTAGTACATAATTTAATAAATCAGATAGAAGGCAAATTAGAAATAGATATTAATAATGGAACGGAATTTAAAATTCTTTTCAAACAGTTAAAGTATAAAAATAGAAACTAGAACTAAATCGATTGTCTGATTTACTAATAAATATGAAACACCAATAAATTTAGCTATATTTATTAGGAATATCAAATTATATTATGTTCATTTTTAATTCTGAGATTAAATATATTCATAAGATACTCATAAATATCAAACTAGAAGTAATTTAATTAAGCATCAATATTTAATTCTAGGACTTTAACCACGTTTGCAGTATTGTACTATTGTTTATATGTTATACTGATTTCAAAAGGTGTCAATACTGTAAAATTGGTCCTAATCCAAGATACATAAAACACTAAGCTAAATTTAAAAATATAAAAAATATTTGTAATGTAGGATATTTTTTTATATGGTTATCAGACGTACATATTCAATTTTTTTGGTTGTTTGAAACATTTTAGTTAAAGTACGCATTCTATCTGCGTCTCCTTCCATAATAAAAAGTTCTAAACATTTATCTTCTTTAATATGGCTGTGTATTTGTGTCTCAATAATATCCTCAAAATCGTGTTTNNAGATTTTTCTTCTCCTGAGCATCTGCAATTAACATACGTGTACTTGCCCTAATAAGATCTGATCGGCCGGAAAAACCTGTTTCTTCTTGTAGTTGATCTATTTCTTCGAGTAGTTTTTCACTTAGGGATACACTAATTATTTTTGCCATAACAATAATATTTTAATAATCTTTTAAATATATTTTGCTAAAAGTTATTAAGATTAGGTTTAAATATTATTAAACCAATATATTTATTAGGAAATTATTTTTTAATAGGAGTTTCGGATTTAATATGAAGAAAAGAAGGGTATTGGTTGTTATAGTATTTTTAGTGATTACAACAGGAGTTTTAAGTTATTTGGCAATTAATGATTCTAATTCAAATAATCTAGATGGAAAAATAGGAGTTGCAGTAAGTATAGGTCCTGAAGTTGAGTGGGTTAGTGCGGTTGGTGGAGATAAAGTTCATGTCACATTAATGGTCCCTGAAGGAGCAGACCCCCATACCTATGAACCTTTACCTAGCCAGTTAATTCAAGTTTCAAGTGCAAAGATGTATGTTGAAATAGGCACACCACTAGAGTTTGAAACCAACTATATGGACAAAATAAAATCAGCTAATCCAAGCATGCTTATTGTTAACTCTTCTGAAGGAATACCGTTAATACCAAATTCCGCTGAAAATGAATCAACCACAATGGATCCCCATGTATGGGTAGACCCTAAAAATGCCATGATCATGGTTAACAACATATATAATGGTCTGGTACAAGTGGATCCAAAGGATAAAGATTATTTCCAAAAAAATCGTGACTATTATATGGCACAGTTAAAACAATTGGATGAAAACACAACTAAAATCCTTAAAGACAAAAATGGTACGGATATACTTGTTTATCATCCCGCCTTTGGTTATTATGCAAAGGATTATAATCTTACACAAGTTGGGGCCATGCTTAACGATGAAGAACCATCTCCTCAAAGAATAGCAATGATGGTTGATATAGCTAAACAAAATAATATTACTGTTCTGTTTAATGAACCACAGTACGATCCTAAATTTATGCAATCCATAGCATCACAAGTTGGTGGACAAGTATTAACTGTTAATGATCTCGATGAACATTACATACAAAACATGATGAACATTGCTAAAACATTTTCCAAAGCATAAATAAACACTTTATATTAGATTCATAAAGTTTAAACTGGAACAAAAAAAATTATAGGATAATAATTAAAGGATTCTAAAAATATGAGTTTAAAAGCTGTTGAAATCAATAATCTATCTGTTAAATATAATGAACAGTTAGTTCTTAAAGATATTAACTTTTCAATTGAAGAAAAGGATTTTGTAGCTATTATTGGTCCTAATGGTGGGGGTAAAAGTACTCTATTAAAAATTATACTGGGCATATTAACTCCTAACAAAGGGAATGTTAAAGTCTTTGGAAAGGCACCAAAAAAGGCCAGGGATCTAATGGGATATCTTCCCCAAAACCTACAATTTGACCGTGATTTTCCAATAAATGTTTTTCAAACTGTGTTAACAGGCAGATATCATGGTTTGTTTAATGGTTATACAAAGAAAGATGATAAAGCTGTTTTACAAGCTTTGAAAGATGTTGAAATGGATGAGTTTAAAGACAGGCAAATAAGTAAGCTATCTGGAGGTCAGATGCAGAGAGTTTTCATTGCACGTGCCATTGTACGTGAGCCTAAACTTCTTATTATGGATGAACCAATGGCCAGTATAGATCCTGAGATGCAACATTCATTTTATAAGCTCATGTCCCGTTTAAAGGATAAAATGGCTATAGTTCTTGTTAGTCATGATGTTGGGGCTGTATCAACACATGTTGATAAGATTGCCTGTCTTAATCAAGAACTATTTTACCATGGACCTGTAGAAAATGCTGCAGATGGATTAGAAGAAATATATCATTGTCCAATAGAACTTATCAGTCACGGAATTCCNNATAATATGTTAGAAATATTCCAGTACCAGTTCATGCAAAGGGCTTTAATAGCTGCAGTATTAGTTAGCGTAGCCTGTGGTGTAGTGGGTAGCTATGTTGTTATCAAAAGGATTGTTTCACTAAGTGGGGCTATTTCCCATGCAGCCTTTGGAGGTGTGGGTATAGGATATTTTTTAGGTGTTAACCCTGTACTGGCTGCTATCCCATTTAGTATAATATCCGCAATTGCAATAGGCGGTGTTAAACAGATATCAAATATCAGTGAAGACACAAGTATTGGAATTTTATGGAGTGTAGGTATGGCCATAGGGGTTATATTTATCAATTTAACTCCAGGATATGCACCTGACCTTTTCAGTTATCTTTTTGGAAGTATACTAACAGTAAACAACACCGATCTTTACATAATGCTTATTCTTGACATAGTAATTATAGCGACAGTTTATCTCTTCCGTCGAGAGTTTTTAGCAGTATCCTTTGATGAAGAGTTCTCCAAAGTTGTGGGATTACCAGCACTACTTGTTTACATGCTACTTTTAGCATTAGTTGCTTTAAGTGTTGTTGTACTAATTAAAGTCGTGGGAGTAATTCTACTCATTGCTTTATTCACTATTCCCGCAGCTATAAGTAAACAATATACGTATAATCTAAGAAATTTAATGATCCTCGCAACTATCTTGGGTATAGTACTCACAACGGTTGGTTTGATACTGTCGTATATTTTTAATCTGGCTTCAGGTGCTACTATTGTAATGGTTCTTGCAACAGCATTTGCAATATCATACTATCTTAAAGGATGAATCTATATTTTATTGTATAATTACCTTAAAAATTAATTTTTATTTTATTATTAACCCAATATCTATTTTTAAAGCACTAAATACTGGTTAAATCTTTATTTTAACCTTTAAATAATCACAAAAGAAAATTTAAAACTAGAAATGTTTGTGATTATAGTTAATATTACAGTAGATAGCTAAAATAGATTCATTTTTTCTATACGATTATGTTAACAAAAAACAAGTTTATACTCATTTTTTCAATATTCATATTCCTTGGAGTTGTTCAGATTAATTTATGTTCAGATTCGATTAATAACTCAATAACAGTTGCATCGATTAATACACAAACAGTTTTTTTATGTTGATCATATGTATGTTAATTTTTAAAAAAAAATTTGGAAAATTAATTATCGTAGAATTAAAACATATTATATAATCATCAACTTATATGATTTGATGAATATTTAATCTACTTTTTTACCGGCTTCTGGTCCGGGCTGGACAGAATATATCTCCTCAACTTTAAGTAAAACAGCCCCTTTAGGTTCAAGCTGTGTCATTACACTTTTTGCCCATCTTACGGCATCATCAAAGTATTTACCTGATTCATGTATCTCTACAGTACCTTTAAACTGATAAGGGCATTTAGTTACATCTGCAACTACGATGGCTGCTTTAGGATTTTCTTTCAAATTTTTATATGTTTTATTCATAAAATTAGCGACTAATAAAACAGTTTTATTATCTAAAGGTTTTGCAAGTCCTATTGGTACTAAATTAGGAT
>PLTK01000214.1 GCA_003164415.1 Methanobacterium sp.
AGTATTAGCTGTATTAGGTAAAACATCCCAACTAGTAGGATATTGGAAATTGATTTCCCCATTGCTAAATGTTTTATACTGAGCAGTATTACTAGGTGCATTATTATTTGAAGGAGTTGTTGATTGATTAACAGAACTGGTGTTCGTTACTGGTGCTGTTCCTACTTTATTCATCTCTATTAAAGCACCTGCAGTTATTCCCAATCCTGCAACTAGAATCACAACAACCACGATTAATATTTTAGTTGAGTGAGCCATTCCTTTTTGCCTTTTTATTGGATCATGTGAAAATGCTCTACTTGAATTTGTTTTTTTAAGATTTGAACCACACTTCTCACAAAATGTTGCATCTAAATCATTTTCATATCCACATCTTTTACATATAACCATTTATTAAAACCCCTTATTGACTTAAATCTGTTTTAAACCATATTTTATGAAAACACCAAACGCTCCACCCATAGCCCCTGAAATTATGGTGAAAATTATTAAGAATATGGCTTCAACCAAATTTATCCAACTAAAAATAGATCCTGAAGATGATGTTGTAGAAGCAGTAGAAGCAAATGAACTTAAAGAATTAAGTATTGAGGCAAATATTCCAACAAAAACAAATAAAACTACTCCTAAAGCAAAACCTGTGAATACTATTATTATTAAACCCAAAAAAGATCCATTAATATACCCTTCATTAATATTTTTACAGCCCAAGATACCAGTTACAATAGAACCAAAAAATGCCATAGCTAAAACCACTAAACCCACATAAAGTGATACAATAGTACTACCAGATGTAATGACTCCACTAAATAATATTGCCCCTATAAATAAAATTAATATAGAAATTATCGACCCAAGAAAAACAGCTACCAAATTTATATGGCCATTTATTTTTTCTACAAAACTTTCATTATATATTAATTTAGTACCACAATTTTTACAATATACTGCATCAGCCTTGTTATCATAATCACATTTATTACAACGCATTAAATCCCCCCAAACTAATGAGGTAAATTCAATTATATAATTTTTCCTATTTATTAATCAGATAATTGCCCTTTTAATATTTTATACAATAATTTTTAGACTAGATAAAAAAAAAGTACATTTAAAAGAGTTGGTAATTAAAATTTATTAACAGAACAGAATTTTGTATCCTCATATTACTGTATTATAATATCTTATTGTTACTAAATAAAACTGTTCATAATTTTTTGTAGTATTAACCTGTGAACTCAGCTAAATAAAACTGATATAACATGATCCGTTAAAAAAAGAAAATCAAAGAAATTTTATTTATTGAGAAGAGGTTCCCCCAGTTATATTAAAACCAAATTCATTAGGATATTGGGCAACCAACCCATTTAAAGTCTGAGTTAATGGTAATTCATTTGATTGAATATTCTTACTATTTGAATTATCAGTTGCGGCATCAACATAGTCCCCACTAGTATAATGTTTATATGCAGTATTTGATATTCCATTGAGTTCGACATTATCTCTATTTAACTCGATGGCTGCTGTAATGTACTGTTTTTGTTCTGAAGACGCGAACATGGTGTTTGCTGCTTGTAATTCTGCTAATTCTTTAGGTAATAATGGGGCTACTTGGGTATTCATTACTATTATGGCCTGTGATAAAGAATCATTTTGTTCAGCAGCATTATAGGATATTGCCTCTGTATGGTAAGTATTTGCATTAGTTAAATGTATTTTAACTTGTTGTTGTTCATATATCGTAACAAGACCTATCAATGCAATAATTGCGATTATTACAATGATAATTAAAATTATATTATTTTTTTTCAAATAAAATCCCCCAAAAATTTATTTTAATACAACCACTATTGATTTATCGTCTGTCTTCTAATTGGTAACAAGATTTGATGGAGCTTATTCAATCATGTAACTTTTTTGATTATTTTTTATATGATCTGGGAAATGAAATTTGTTCAGAATGTTCTGAAAATTTCAATTTCTAATTATGGAATTCATAATGGAATATTATTGTGAATAATTATCCGAATATATCACTTTTGTTCCACATCCTGTACAATATAATGGCCTTCCTTCAAGCTGTTTGTTGCAGTTATGGCAGATTAAAGGATTATTAATTTCATTCTTTTGTTGATATGATTCAATAATGCAATCTGATTCTGTTGTTGGCCAACCCATTAATCCAAAATATTCAACATTTCCACCTATACCCCTAGCTATTACGTTAAAACTGTTAGGAAACAATTGATATCCTTGTGCTTCATATTTTGCTACTTTTTTATAGAAATCCATCCTATCCGTTCCTACAATTACTCTCCATTTTCGATCTGTAATCTTAACCACCCCGCATCCAATATTCTAAAATTCCAACAGTTGCTAATGCACCTAATATGAATGAAAGATAAAAAACCCAATCAGCAGAGCCTAATATGGCCATCATCATAACTGCGAAAATTAAACTTATTATTACCCAAATAAAAATAGCTATGGCAATTAGAAATATAAGCCCAAGTCCCCCTGCCAATATTCTCGGAATTAACATAACTTTATCTTTATCACTCATACTACTGTTTTTCTTTCGTGGTGGTGTGTTTTGAATTATAGGAGTTTCTGTAAAATCATTCCTATCCTTTATTTTATTTCCTAATTTAGTTGGTTGTTTTAATGCAACACCACATCCGCTGCAAAATGGTCCATCCTGAACTTCTGTTCCACATTCTTTGCAATACATTCTAAATCCCTTCTTTTATTATTATCATCATTTCTCTGAAAATTATTCTAGATCCATTTACATATTGACCAGTTTAAGTCGAACCTAAAGGATTTGGCGTCCCTTTCTGGAAAGTGGTTATGATTTGACCCGTTTTAGCATTAACATCAACACATGTGGGAACATCAGTCCAAACATGACCATTACTACTACCAACCTCAGCATCTACCAGATAATAGGCAACAGGACCATTTGTTATTAATTGACTAAAATACTTGATTCCTGTAGAGCTCCCTATTAAAGGTTTAGCTATACTGATTGCTTTTTGAGATGAAATAAATGCTGAATTATTCGATACAGTTTGTTTTGAAGATCCTTTATTAGTTTGTATAGGAACAGAATTATTTGCAGATACATGAGTTTGATTAGAAATTATAACATTAGAATTGGACATATACCCATTTAAAATAAATCCACTTATTATACCCAAAACTGCTACCAGAACAATTACATATTATAATTAATGTTTTATTAGTGTTATTCAAGATATTCACCACCTTATATCCAATTAATCCCTAGGGTTTATTGCTCCTGTTTTAGCATCTATCTCCACATACCATGATGTTGGTGTATCGTTGACTGCATGTGGTGTTATCTATTGTAAATCGACGTGATAAAATGGGTCACCGTTTGCCCGTTGTAAACACCAATACCACTATCGTAGTCTGCACTACCAGTTGCTTCCTCTCCAAATCCTACGGCATACTTGTTTGCTATGTGTTTTGATGTTGAGTGTGGGTCCTGATATTGATGTACGTATTTTAACTGTTTTTTCCATTGTTGATCTTTTACTATGATCTTTGGCTAGTTAATGCTTGTTTAAATGGTTTTACTGAATTTAATCACTATTGTGTTGTTCTTGTAATTCTTTGCACCGTTTTTGGGATTAGTTGAATATTATTATATATTCCTTTAAAACTTCAAATAGGTTTATAAAAGAAAGTCTCTTAGAATTTTATGATGTGAATTGAAAGCTGTTTATTATCTGATTAAAGGTAGAACTGTCTTGGTCATAATTATCTACATTATCTACTCCAACTAATGCAAAATATTGTGACCCTGGCGTTTTTTCTACTAAGTCCATCTGTTGAGTTATCATTTTCCCATTGCTTGCTTGCCCTTGATAAACTATTTCTTCTGCTGATAATCCATCGACTGTGGTGCTTTGGTCAGATATTATTGAATATCCATTGGCTG
>PLTK01000193.1 GCA_003164415.1 Methanobacterium sp.
AAAGCTATCCAAAACATAAAAAATCCAAGACCCTAAATCCATTATTCAATTTTTCCAGTACTGTAGGATTATTTAAAATTTCATCAATATATTCCTTAGCTTTTTCCATCTCTTTTAGTTTCTTATCCATTAGTTCTAATCTTTCCTCAGTAATTACTTTAACTTCTATTTCTTCAAATAAATATAGATGAGGCATGTATTTAAAATATTCTTCTCTAAGTCTATTTAATGGTGTGTAGAAGTATGCTCTAGTTAGTGGGTCTTTCCTATGGCCAATTAATTCACGAATGTAATGATGCGGCATGCCTTGTCCTTCAAGTGTATTTGTAAAATATTTACGAAAAGAATGGCTATGAAGAAAGATTTGTTTGCCAATAAGAGGCCATCCACATTTCCTATTGAGTTTTCGTAAATAATCTTGAAAAACATCTTCTCTCATTTTGTTACCTGTATTACCTCTAAACAGAGAATCATTGGGACCTTTAGGTGTATGTTGTTCCAAATACATGAAAAGGCGTTGGGTAGTTTCAGGAGTTGTGAAAGTGTAATGCGCTGTTGTACTTTTTTGTCGACGTATATGCCATGTTTGAATGTCATTTTCGTCCCAAGAATTACTTAAAGCTTCAATATCCATGGAATTTTCAAATTCTTTTGGTGGAATTTTTAATGATAATAAAAAATCAGAAAAATTTAAATTCATAACATCTACTAATGTTATCCCTGTAGTGGCCATAAACATTATAACCGTAGCAAATCTAAGGGATGAATTATTAATCGCTAATTTAATATCTTCCTTAGTTGGAACTTTATATTCTTCGAGATCTGGTGGATTAGAACTATAAGCCCTTTTTGGAATTTGAATCTCAAAATGACTATAAAATCCTCTAACAGTCGATATTATATCAACAATTTTTCGAGGACTATAATCATTTTCAATAAGATGATCTTGCAAATCTTGGAAATGTATTTTAATTCTACGTTTCCTGAATCTTATGCCATTATCTTCATCATCTTCAGCTTCTTCAATGAGCTGTGTTAAAGAAAAGCCAGTTACTTCACAATATATTCTAAGTTTCCGATTATAACTTCGGATTGTTTCAGGTTTCAGGTTGCGATTCAATACAAATTCCTTGTATAAAGGATCATTTTTTATGTTCATGATATCATGTCCAAGTGTTTATTATATCTGAAAATAATGTAATAATAATTTATCTAATGTTATTATTTTCAGGGTGAACACGTGGTCAAAAAATCATGAGTACAATTCCCACCCGAGGCTTGTCTTTATACATGAATTGGGGGATTTATACATGAATAAATGTATATCTAAGCCCATACAATCAGATATTACTTTTGACTCATTATACATCGAATACATTCACTACCGTAATCTAAGACCTGAAACAATAAGGAGCTATACCCGAAAGCTTACAATCTATTCCAACATAACTGGAATGACACTAACACAACTAATAGAAGAAGCCGAATCAGATGAAGATATAGGCATCAGGAAAAGACTAAGAAGAATCAAAGGACACCTCATAGATCTACAGGAGCACCTAATTAGCCGTAATTATAGTCCACAAAAAATAGATGACATTATTACAACCATCAGAGGATTCTATGCTTATTATGAAATAGATCTACCCAAACGAACTTATCACGCCACTATACCAGACCTACAAAAAGAAGCCATTTAAAATATATGATATTGAAGTTTTTATGGCATCCTCACATCCTAAATTCAAAGAATACACCGAGTACGGTAGTGAAACTGAAGAACCAAAAAGTCTTGGTAAATCTGAACTTGCAGATGCAGATGACAGGGAAGCTCAAAATACAATCGAGAATTACGAAGACATCTATAAATCAAACAATCCTGGAAAAGAACCCAAACCGCAAGATATAATTAACATGGCCGAGACAGATCCGGACCTGTCAGATGTTGAATTGTCCAGGATAAAAGTTCAATTGGCACGTAATATTAAAAAGGTTGGAGTTGTTTAACTTGCATGATTGGAATATGAGAGATATTTTTAGATTCAATCATGGTGATTTATAATGATGATTACTAAGGATATCCAAACAACTATTTTTCCTCATTCTATTATCTTTGACAAAAAAGTCCGTAATGAGAAAGATCTTGAGAAATTTATTATATATTTTCTTAAATATCATGCATCTCATGGGGAGGCAACGACTCAGACCATATTTAAAACTTTAAATGATAGCGGATTACTGAATAGTGGTTTCAAATTATCACCTCGAAGAATTGGAAGAGGCGTTTTAAGTGACAGGGTATGGTTTAAAGGAAGAAGACATTATGACCATAAAACTCAACAAGAATTAACATTCTGGAGGTATGAATTATGAAAATATATAATAATATATCAACTTTAATGTTACAATTATACTCGCGCTTGTAATTATAATGAATTTAAAAGATTTTTCTTTGGGTGGATTTAATGGGTAAAATGATACACACAGCTTGCGGGGGAGTAATGAAAAACCATCAAAATGGCAGTAAATGTGGATATAAATTAACACATAAAGAAATTAACACAGCATATTGCAGTGGTAAATTAGATAAATATGTCTGAAATCGAATCAGAAGGAGTATTCTGTCCACAATGTGGATCTGCCATGAAACAATTTGGACCTAAATCTAGAAAACAGTTAGATGCTTGGAAGATCCTGAACACTATGCAACTGATGAGGGAATTAAGACATTTGTATAGTAATATTTAAATATTAATGTGTTAAATTATAAAAGTGATGGTTCATGGACCCATATAAGGAGATTCAATACATATCCCGGTAAAGCCGATCTTTTGTAATTGTTTTAGATATGATTCTTTGGATACTTGATAACTTAATTCATCATTATTGCAGGCATCATAAATATGTCCATTCCAGTCAACAAATTCGTGGGAGTATTTACCCGAATTGTAGACAACAACTATAATAGAAATATTTTTTGCACCACTTTCTTGAAGGTATGATGCAAATAAATCTGATTTAGTTGTACAGTTCATTGATTGTTCATTATAGGGAATATTCCTAATTTCTTGGAATTTTGCATTTACTGAAGTTTCATTAGGAATTAACATAGTTGAATTTACATTATTATTTATTGGTGAAGCTGTAACTGCAACCTCATCCAAAGAAAGACATAGATTGATCTCAACGATTCCTAGGAATATTATTAAAAATAAAATTGTTAAATATTTTTTTTTCTTTAAATGTTTCATTACATTTTCCTATTTCACCCTAATTCATTCTATTACTTTATGATCAATCACGAACATTTATAATTTTAAATTTTTTTAGTGAAAAACATCACAAAAAGTATTAACTTAATTAATAATTTCCATGTATAATCCCATTTTATGTAATGAAATCTGGTGTAAATTTGTTACTAAAAAAATATTTTACTTTATAGTTGTATGGAGGATATTTAATGACTAAAATAAAAATAGAATCAGAAGGAGTATTCCGTCCACAATGTGGATTTGCAATGAAACAATTTGGACCTAAAAAAAATAAACAATATAGATGTCTGGAAGATCCTGAACATTATGCAACTGATAATAAAATTAAGACAATTCGAAGGGTTATATTAGATTAACTATTTTTAATTTTATGTATCAGAAATTTCTATTGTGCTATTCATCCCATATTGTGACCAGTGTTATAATGGAGGTGTGAATATAGACAATTTTATGATAACTAAAAGAAGGAGGTGAAAAAGCAATGAAAACAAATAAAAACAGTAAAAAAATATTTAAAATTGGTTTATTCTTACTTGGAATTGGAATTATCTTCTCATTAGGAATTAACGTTACAGCCGCAGCAAATTCATCCAGTATTTATGTTAGCACACATGGAAATGATAGTTGGGATGGATTAAATTCAACATATACTAGTGGTACAAATGGGCCAAAAGCTACAATAAAAAACGCTACAGGCACAGTAACATCTAATGGAACTGTTTACATAGCAAGTGGAACTTACAATGAAAGTAATATTCAAATCGCCACGAATATGAATATTGTAGGTGAAAGTCAGAAGAATACTATAGTAAACGGACCACAAAAATTTGGAAACCCAATATTCACCATAGCATCTGGAGTAAACGTCACCATTATTAATCTAACATTAAATGATGGAAATATATTATTAAATAATGGTGGTGCAATCGACAATAGTGGTAATCTAACTGTTAATTCCAGTACTTTCACAAATAACAAAGAATTAATGGGTAATGGTGGTGCTATATGCAATGAAAATGGTGGTACTTTAACTGTTGATAACAGTACTTTTAATAATAATAGTGGAAGTCCAGGTCCTGGTGGTGCAATCGACAATAGTGGCACATTAATTGTTGAGAACAGTATTTTCACAAATAACTCTGCAATCGGATATGATGGTGGTGCTATAAATAATGAAAATGGTGGTACTTTAACTGTTAATACCAGTACATTCACAGGTAGCAATGCTGCTGATGGTGGTGCAATCGACAATAGTGGCACATTAATTATTGAGAACAGCATTTTCACAAATAACTCTGCAATCGGATATGATGGTGGTGCTATAAATAATGAAAATGGCGGTACTTTAACTGTTAATACTAGTACATTCACAGGTAACAATGCTATTAGTGCTGGTGGTGCTATTTGCAATAGTGGTACTGCGACGGTTAATTTTAATCGAATCGTTGGAAATACAGTACATTCTGATAGTGCTATTTACAATTCGGCTGGAAAAATAGATGCAAGATATAACTGGTGGGGCTCTAATACTAGTCCTTCTGATGAGATAAGTGGCTCAGGTGTAACTTACAATCCATGGATTGTATTAACAGTAATTGAAACTCCTAATGGAAGTAATTCAACAGTTACAGCTGATTTACTGCATGATTCTAATGGTATGTATCATGACCCAGTAAATGGTCATGTTCCTGATGGAATTATTGTTAATTTCAGCAGTACTAATGGAAGTGTAAATCCAACATTTACCGTCACAACAAATGATACTGCAAACACAACTTTCACAGGACATTCTAGTGGAGTTTCACAAGTATCAACCACAGTTGACTATCAAACTATTACAATCAACAAGAGTGGTGCATATCTGTATTTACAGATTACATCAACGAATAAGAATCCAAAAGTTGGTGAACCATTCACCTTGACTTACAAACTTGGAAACAAAGGACCAGACAACGCAACCAACACTATTGTGACTATACCATTACCATCAAACTTTAACGTATTAAATATTACCGGTAACGGTAATTGGACATACAATAAAACAACTGATACAGTAACCTGGACACTAAAAAACGTAACAATCGGAGACCCTTACTTATACATAACAGGAGAAACTAACAACAGCGGAATTTATGTATTCGGTTCAAACATCACATCCGAAACCTATAACTTAAATAATCAAAGTGTAACACCAATCACAATAANNCCAACTAACCCAACTAACCCTACAACTCCAACCAATACCACAACAACAATATTAAATGCAGCAACAACTACAATACCAATGCAACATACGGGTGTTCCAATAGCAGGATTAATATTAGCAATTCTGTCTGTAATAGGTGGATCTATAATGTCACGTAGAAGATAACCAACAAATTCTTTTTTTTTCTCCAATTTCTTTTTTTAAAAATAAAATAAAATAAATCTTATTTTTTTCAATATAATCTTGTTATTTAGATAAACATCTTTGTTTTCGTCTTTTTTTATACTGTATTATATTCTAAGTATTTTTAGGGAGTGAATTTTCTGTCTTATGGTCACATTAAAATCCAGAACAGTATGTTACTGTTAGTAAGATTAAGACAATTCAAAAGGTAATATTCGGGTAACTATTTTTAAATTTTATGTATTTTTAATTTCTTCGTGCTTTTTATCACATTGTTCTGTTGTGGTTTTATATGAATGTGAATGTATTGCATACATGTTACTAATAAAAAAGGAGGTGAAAAAAACAATGAAAAACAATAAAAATAGAACAAAATTATTTAAAATTAGTTTATTCTTACTCGGAATTGGCATTATCTTCTCGATTGGAATTAACACTTCATCCGCAGCAAACACATCTAACATGTATGTTAACGGTTCATCTGGAAATGATAATTGGAACGGTTTAAATTCCACATATATTAATGGTATAAACGGACCTAAAGCAACCATAAAAAATGCTACGGGCACAGTACCAACTAATGGAACCGTCTACATAGCCAGTGGAACATATAATGAAAGCAACATTGAAATCAATACCAATATGAAAATTATAGGTGAAAGTCAAAAAAACACTATAATAAACGGACAGGCTTCTGGAAATTCAATTTTTATCATTGATTCTGGAGTGAACCTTACCATTGAAAACTTAACCTTAGCAAATGCAACGAACAGTGCAATCACTAACAATGGAACATTAGATGTTATGAACAGTACATTCACAAACAATATTGCAATAAATTCCGGGGGTGGAGCGATCAACAATACCGGGACTTTGGATATAAAAAACAGCCTATTCACAAACAACAGTGCAGAGAATAGTGATGTTACAATGATCTGTGATGGTGGAGCGATCTACAATACCGGTACAATGGAAATATCTGGAAGCACATTTGACAACAACACTGATACAGCACCTAATATGGATTCAGGTGGTGGTGCAATATATAATAATGGAAATTTAAACATAAAAACTTCTATTTTCACTAACAACAGTGCATACGACCCTGATAACCAAGGTAAAGGTGGTGCTATCAATAATGATGGTAATTTAACCATAGATAATAGTCAATTTGTTGGTAATGTGGCATACTGGATTAGTGGTGTTCTCTTCAATTCAGGTAACATTACCATCACAAACAGTAACTTCATTAATAACACTGCATGGGCTGATGGTGTACTTACGAATGATGGTATATGTAACATCACAGGATCAAATTTCACAAATAACACTGCCGGTGATTATGCCGGTGCCATAGAGAATAATGGTTATTTAACTGTTAATAACAGTAAATTCACAAATAATTCTCTCTTATATCCGACTGGTGGTGGAGCAATAGCAAATTTCGGTGGTGCCACATTTAATAACACTATATTTATTGGGAACAATGCAAATGGTGCATATTATGGTGGTGGAGCTATAATGGAATATGCTTCATCTGATACCATCAACAACTGTACCTTCATAAATAACACAGCAAGTTATGGAGGAGCTATATCAAATCAAGGTGGAGTTGACATCGTAACAAACAGTACCATAATAGGTAATAATGCTACTGATGGTGCAGCAGTCTACAATGATGGTGGTTTTGATACAGTCAACTTTAACATTATAATGGGCAATACAGGAAATTCACAAGTCTACAATCTTGATACAGATGGTGGAACAGTAGATGCCCGATATAATTGGTGGGGTTCTAATTCAGATCCTTCAGCAAGTATAATTGGCTCCGGTGTAAATTACAATCCATGGATTGTGTTAACTATCAATACAACGCCTGTTATTGGGAAAACAAATACTAAATCAAAGGTTTCAGCAACTCTATTGTACGATAGTGGAATATTAAATGATCCAACACATTCGAATTTATATTATCATGCACCAAGTTTAGGTCATGTACCAGATGGATTACTAACTAGTTTCAGCATTGATGGTTTAGGAAATGTAAATCCAATGACTAACACAACTGTAAATGGTGTAGCAAATACGACTTTTACTCGTCTTGCTTCTGGTGTTTCAGAAGTATCAGCTACAATTGATGCTCAAACAGTAACAGCCAATATATTAAATCCTACAGTTACTATTGTGGATTCTGTAACTGGTAATAATGGTAAAACTGTGACTATAACCGCAAAATTGAATGATGCATATGGAAATCCATTAGCAGGACAGAATGTAATTTTCAGTATAAAAGGACAAGAATACAATGCAATAACAAATAACAATGGAATAGCTACAATACAGTACCTAATAAATGGTACAGGAAACTACAACATAACAGCCAATTACAATGGAAACAGCACTTACTCTGGATCTCAAGGAATTGGTTTATTAACTATAAATTCAACACCAGTCACACCTATAACTCCAGTCACACCAGTAACACCTAGTAAACCTTCAACAGACCTTAAAACTTCAGCTTATCCAACAACAGTAAATGCAACAACAATACCAATGCAGCACACAGGACTACCAATAGCAGGATTAATAATAGCAATTCTAGCCGTGTTTGGTGGATCCATAATACCTAAATTAAAAAAATAAAACCATTTTTCCCCAATTTCTTTTTTTTAAAATTAAACTAAATTTCCCACTATTTGTTCTCGTCTTTCTTTATACCCTATAATATTCTAAGTATTTTTAAGGAGTGATTTTCTGTCTAAGGACACATGATGCTACACTTCTTTGAAGAACTTAATATATGATGGAATTACATTCCACATAACATTTTGATTTAATAATAGTGGAATAATTCACAAAAATAGGAGAATATGTTTTATGAAAGAATTTCAACGTCATCATGATGCATTTGAATTATACTTCTCATATATTCAATCTAATAAAACAAAAAGTGAGAGTATAATCGGAGTAGCATCGGAGTATAATCTAGCTAATAGTACAATGTGGAGATGGCATAAAGAATTTAACTGGGACGAACGAGCACATCTACGCAACATAGAAATCAACAAACAAGTAGAAAAAAAGATCAACAATACAATAGCAGATAACAAAGCAAAATATCTAACCTTCATCCATAAATTAATGGATGACTGGAAGAGAAAAGTCGATAAAGGAGAAGTTCCTGTTGAAATTAAATCTGCATTGGATATTGATAAAATTGTTAAACTTGCATTATTATTACAAGATGAAGCCGGAGAAATTATAGAAAACCAAATTTCAGTGAATATGGAAAAAAGCATGGAAAGATTGAGAAGAATAGAAGCCCAACATAAAAACAGTACCAACAAGAAGAAATCAAACAATAAACAAGAATTAATCGATCCCAGTATTATTAAGAGTATAAATTGAAATATACTCTCTCTATTTAATAGATTTTCAAAAATATTGGTTGGTTTCTGTTAGTTTGGGGGGTTTAATTAATTTATACCCAGTTTATAATAATGCAGAATGGCCCAATATAACCTATTATATAACCTTCAAAGTTCTAATTACAAACTCATCAATATATTTACATCGTTATAGTACAATATAGTTTACCTAGATGTCGCTATAATAATTTTTCCTAATTTTAGTATTAATTAATTTATAAAATAGTAATATTTTTACTTCGTCAAACTGGCCTATAACGAAGTACATTTTTTCCTACTAAATGGAATTAAGTCTGCAAAATTTTAGATTCTCCAAAATGCTTCAAATACATTTATTCTGACACTAATTGGTATGTATTTCACTAGTCATTTTGTGATTATTAATAGGCCATTATTTTAGAATTAAACAATAAATTCTCTTTTAAATTATGTTCTGATAACTTTCACCAAAATCTCATTCCTTTTACATTTATGTATTTCGAAACACTCTCTTTTATAATTGTTTGTTTGATTAATCGTTCTTATGTTCTCAAAAAAGATAAAAAGCAATGAATGAGCTTTTTTAACTTATAACAATATTAGATCTTTATAAAAATTGATTTTCCCAATCAGGTGAAACGTTTTGATAACATTATGCAAACTTGTAAGCGATTTAATAAGCATTTTATACTTGTTGTAGTAGATTTTGTTTAAAAAAAATTGATTTGCTATTGAAAAATAAGGATAATCATCAAAAGTATATATACTACTTCATATCAATTTATTGATATCAATAATTTGATATTAAACTGGCTTTATATTTAAATTGTTAAAAATGGAGGTATATCAATATGGATTTTAAAGACTGTATAAAATTTGCCAATGAAACACCACTTTGCTATCTAGCAACAATAGATGGAGATCAGCCACGAGTAAGGCCACTTGGAATCTGGTTTGCTGACAATAGTGGGTTTTATTTCCTGATAGTATCTGGGAAAAAAGATATGTATTATCAGCTTCAAGCAAATAATAAGGTAGAAGGATGTTTCTTTAAACCAGGCGAAGCAGCAGTTCACCATGAATACGGTAAGAAACCCCTGGAAAGTGTTTCACCTATGATGAGAGTTGCAGGTGAAGTTGAGTTCGTAGACAACCCAGAACTCAAAAAAAAGGCCTT
>PLTK01000119.1:0-10901 GCA_003164415.1 Methanobacterium sp.
TTTAAGGGCCATAATGAGATTTCATTCACTTTAATAGGCCATAAAAATGATTTAAAAAGTATAAGAAACGAAAGTTTAGGTATTAATAATGGTCTAATTATGATAAATAAAAGTACTGTGGAAAACAGGGTAATATAAAACAATTTTATTTAGGTTAGTAAACCTTATTTTTTGCAAATCTTGGTAATATTGTTTTATTTTTTTTTTAACTGTTTTATCTGTCTGATAAATCATTTAAACATAGAATTTTTTTGTGATATTTTGGACTATTAACAAGCCTCAGAGCTTATTTGGGTGTTTCTCGTAGTACAAATGAATTTCCATATAGATCTGCAATTATTGCTTGTGTTCCATATGCTTGTGATTGTGGTTCCATCAGTATTTTTACACCTTTTTTTCTCAATTCTTCAACCGTGCTTTCACAATTATCCACTATAAATATATAGGATGTTTTTCCAATTTGATTCATCAAATCTGCTGCCTTTTCCTCACCCATGATCTTGGGGTCAGGAACCTGTAATAATATCTCTGTATCCTTTCCCTCCTTTGGTGCTACAGTTAGAAAATGTATTGGACCCTGGACATCGGTGACTTTCTCGAATCCTAATTTTTGAGTATAGAATTCAAAGGCTTCATCTAAATCTTCTACTATCACAGGCACTATTGAAAGTCTTAGAATCATATTCGTTATCACTCCTTTTTTGTAAAAAGTTATTATATTAAAATTAAACTTAAAAACATTTAACTGTTAGTATTACAATTATTATTGGTCATAACATGGTTTATGTTGAAAATATTTTAATATTTCCTTTATAAATTGATTATTATTCATAAATTATTAATATTTAATTGATGGTATGATCCTACAAGTCTTTTTTTTAAACCTGTTTGAATAAATGGGGATGTGGCCATAAGTATATATACTACTTCATATCAATTTATTGATATCAAAAAGTTGATATGTATAATTGATATCAAAAAAGTGATATTATAACTACACAACTAAGTGTTGGAATTTAATTAATAAAAGTGAAAATGTTATCAAATAATAATGACAGTAACCTTAAATTATTCATTAAAAATGTCATAAAAGGGGAGGATTAGGAATGAAAGAGGTAGGCGGGTTAAGAATGTGGATACTTCATGTAATAGATGAATTTGGACCCAGTAATGGTGTGGAAATTATGGATAATGTCCAAATGCATTATGATCTTCAGTATCCGAAACTGAGGGAACAATTTATCATGCAAGAATGGCACCATAAAGATAACCATGTACATCCACACCATAAGGGCCATGTACAATCTAAAAGACTTTTACCCGGTTCCATATATCCCATGTTAAAAAAAATGGTATCTGAAGGTTTAATAACTAAACATCATGATGGAAAATATGATTTAACCGACGATGGACAGATCTTAATAACTAATCTATTTGAACATTTTCAACCGCGTAACGAAGATAATAAACCTGTTTCAATAGAAAATTCATTAGCTGAAATAAATTGGCAAATATCATACATTGAAGACATTGATAAAAATAAAATTGCCCCACACAAAGAATCAATTGAATTACTCATTGAAAGACTTAACAAATTGGGGGAATCACTCGAATAATTTCAAATTAGATTCCTATAAAAATCACTAACAGACCGAATTTACAAGCTATCTTCTAATTTTTCTATTTATATTAGCTATGGCTATCTTCGAATTTAGAATAGGACTAAAAATGGATGGAAAATATGACAAATGTAAATATAGAAGTAAATAGTGGGATTTTACTAATATTTGAGAGGTGAATCAACATATGGATACAGAAAATGATGTTTTAAAACATTTTAAATTGATCTTATCGGGACTTTTGATCAGTCTCCTAATTGTTTCGTTAGATAGTACTATTACAACTACGGCTATGCCTAGGATTATTGCAAGTTTAGGGGGTTTACAATACTATGTTTGGCCATTTACAATTTACCTTACAACTGTAATAATTTCTGCTATGCTTTCAGGTAAGCTATCTGATTTTTATGGTAGCAAAAAAATGTTGATAGGTGCATTAATAGTCTTTGTATCTGGTTCAGTTCTTTGTGGATTTTCACAGAACATGACAGAACTCATAATATTTAGAGCACTGCAAGGATTAGGTGCAGGTATAATTGTAACTATACCAAAGAAAATTGTGGCGGAGATGATCCCACCAAGACAGCGAGGAAAATATATGGGCTTATTTGGTATTGGCGGCGCTATTTCAAGTGTTATCGGACCCACTCTAGGAGGTTTCATAACAGATTCCCTTGGATGGCAATGGATTTTCTTTGTAAATGTTCCAGTAGGAATTATTGCATTAAGTTTACTTATTCCATATCTACCAGAATTTGGAGTTATTGTAAAGGAAAAAGTAATGGATTACCTTGGAATAATAACCTTTACAGGTGCTTTAACATCATTACTAGTGGCATTGACTTTTAGCCAGCAAAATAATGTTATTTCTCCAGTATTACTGGATTCATTATGGATATTCTCGGTAATTATGCTTTTTGGATTTATATATGCTGAAACAAAAGCTAAAGAACCTATATTGCCATTATATCTATTCAAAAACTCTGTATTTACTATTTCAACAGTTTCAGTGTTTTTGTTAGGTGCGATAACTTTAGCGGGTACTGTTTACATTCCACTCTTTTTACAATTGGTACAAGGTCTAAGCCCTTCAGCATCTGGAGCATATCTAACTGTATTGATGTTTGCCATGATTATAACTGCAATTTCATCGGGTCAGATAATCTCAAAAACAGGCACTTACAAAAAACTTGCAATCCTATCCTTTGCAGTAGGAACTTTGGGTATGTTCTTACTTTCAACATTGACTCCAAACACATCTAATCTAGAATTAGTTATCTATGAAATTATTGTTGGTATTGGTGCGGGTTTAGCAATGCCACTTTTCACTGTTGCAGTACAAAATGCTGTAACAAAAAGAGATTTAGGTGTTGCAACCTCATCATCAATGTATTTCGAACAACTTGGAAGTGTAATTGGTTTAGCAGTTTTAGGAACTATTGTAAACATGACATTGAAACTTAATTTACAAAATACCACTGTAAATATTTCATCACCCCTATTAGTTACAGCCATTCACAATGTATTCTTAGTAGGAGTAATACTGAACATAATCGGATTAGTACTCTGTTTTTTCCTAAAAGATATATATATGAGTAATGAAATGGAGGAAGAAGGAATAGGGGACGAAAATGCTCAGCTGGAAATTTAAACATGAAATAAAATCAGTTATTATTGAAACTAAATGGATATATATTTCTTAAATTTATCTTAAGAGGGTTTATATAACCATTTAATTTTTTTCTTTATTTTAAAGTTCATAATATTAGTTAATGTAATTTCCAACTTTGAAAATAACACAATAAAATTTAATTTACCTTTTATTTTTTTTGATTGTAAAACACATCATAATATATTTATAATTTTTAAAAAAATTTATAATAAATATTGGACATATTAATGATAATCAAAATTATTTTTTTATTAATTATATTGGGGAATATAATGTTTAACATTGACAATAGAAATGAAATTCTCGAGAAAAAACTTCTTAAAACAGAAGAAGAATTAGAAAAGATTAAAGAACATGATATTTTCATTTCTAACATTATAGAATATTCATCACAACCTTTTGGTGTAGGATATCCTGATGGAAGATTAGGGTTAGTTAATAAAGCCTTTGAGAAACTTACAGGATACTCAAAGGAAGAATTAGAAAAAACTGACTGGTCAGAAATTCTTACTCCTGCAGAATTTCGGGATATGGAAAATAAAAAACTTAAAGAACTTCAACGCACAGATCAACCGATTAAATATGAAAAAGAGTACATCCGAAAGGATGGAACCAGGATACCAATAGAACTACTTGTACATCTTGTAAAAAATGAGGATGGTACTCCCAAATATTATTATTCATTCATAACAGACATCACAGATCGTAAGCGAACTGAAAAAGATAGACAATCACGTTTAGAGAAGGAACAACAACTAATCGAAGAACTAACAACATCTAATGAAGAATTACAAGCCACAACCGAAGAACTCTACAAATCTAATGAAGAGCTTCAAAAATATTCGAAAATGTTATCTACCATATATGAATTGAATCCAGATGCTATTGTACTAACAACACTATCTGAATCGAAAATAATTGATTGTAATCAAGAATATTTGAATCAAATTGGTTATACTCGTGAAGAAACAATTGGACACACATCGTTAGAACTTAATTTACTAAGTCCCGATACACGTAAAGATTATATAGATAAAACTCGAGAAAACAACAAAGTATCTCATTATGAATTGAAGGTAAGACAGAAGGATGGCTCTTTTATTGATGTTTTTTATTCGGCTAGACAAATAACAGTCAATAACGAACAAATGATACTCAATATAGGTCACGACATCACCAGACGAAAGCAAAATGAAGAAGAGAAGCAAAAACTTTTAGAAAATGAGCAACAATTAACCGAAGAACTTCAAGTTATAAATAATGAGCTTATTCATCAGGGAAACGAATTATTAAAAATTAATCTTGAGTTAGAAGAGAGTGAAGCTCGTTTTCATGCTCTTGCTGATAATATTCCTAATTTGGCTTGGATGGCTGAATCTGATGGTACGATCTTCTGGTACAATTATCAATGGTATGATTATACTGGCACAACTCTTGATGAAATGCAAGTTTGGGGCTGGCAAAAAATATATCACCCAAACTATGCAGAATCTGTTACAGAAGACTGGTCAAACAAAATCAAAGAAGGAAAACCATACGAGGATATAGTCCAACTTAAAGGAAAGGATGGAAATTATCGATGGTTCTTAACCAGAGTTACACCTATTAAAGATGAACAGGGTGAACTAATACGGTGGTTCGGAACTAATACGGATGTTACAGATTATAAAATTGCAGAAGAAAAAATTCAGCAGCAGGCTGACCTTATAAGTCAATCATTTGATGCCCTAATTGTAGGGCAATTAAATGGAGGTATTGAAAGCTGGAATCAAGGTGCAGAAGAACTTTACGGCTATACTGAAAGTGAAGCCGTGGGAAAACCAATATATGAATTACTAAATACCTGTTTTTCAATGCCTTGGTCAAAAATAAGTGAAAAAATAGAAAATGGAGGCATGTGGGAAGGTGAAGTAAAACATAGGACTAAAAATGGAGAAACAGTAATAGTATCAAGCAGAATTCAAAATATAATACGAAATGATGGTTCTACAAAACTATTAGAAACCAATCGTGATATTACTGAGAGTAAACGTGCTGAAGAACATGTTTTAAAGCTTTTAGAAGAAGAACAACAACTTACAGAAGAACTTAGTGCTACTAATGAGGAATTACAAGCAACNNAAATGATTAATAAATTAAAAATTTCAAACCGTGAACTTGAACAGTTTGCATATGTAGCATCTCACGATTTACAAGAACCACTCCGGATGGTATCAAGTTTCACCCAACTATTGGAAAGACGATATAAAAAGCAGCTAGATGATGATGCTGATGATTATATTGGTTTTGTAGTTGAAGGTGCTAAACGGATGAAACAATTAATTGATGATCTATTAGCATTTTCACGACTTAACACAGATGCCAGAGAATTTGAACCAATATTAATGGAAGTAGCTTTAGATGATGTTTTAATGAATTTAAAAGCAGCTATAAAGGAAAATAATGCTGAAATAACTCACGACAAGTTACCTATTATTAATGGAGATCCAATACAAATTAATCAAATATTACAGAATTTAATTGGTAATTCTATAAAATTCCATGGTGATAAACCTCCACGAATCCATATATCTGCACAAGAATTGGAAAATGAATGGCTATTCACCATAAAAGATAATAGTATAGGGATTGACCTACGCCATCAACAACAAATTTTTAGTATATTCAAAAGATTACACACAAGAGAAGAATACCCTGGAACAGGTATAGGATTATCTATATGTAAAAGAATAGTAGAAAGACACGGTGGACACATATGGCTAGAATCAGAACCAGGAAAAGGTTCAACATTTTATTTTACGATCTCAAAATTAAAAATGGGACTTTTACGTCCCATTAACACAGCATAGATGTGAGTAATTTGGTAGATTTATCAATACAATAATTCAAACCCCATATTTAGTTTTTTTAAATACTAATTTNNTTTTTTTTATGAATCTTTTTTAAAAAATTTCTATAATTTTTTTATAAATATAAAATATACAATCACGAACACAATAGCAATCGATACATTCACAATTAGTCTCGCAAAGAAATCGTGGCTTAAATATGTCATTGTGTCTAGAAGAACAATTAAAGCTACCCATATGATTAGATATATTGCTGTAATTATTGGATTCCCTATTTTTCGATTCATTCTGGTTTCCCNNTAATGCTTATTCTGAAATGTAGAAAATCTAGTATTACAGTTAATATTAAGAGTAATGTTACAATCCATCCTTGCCATGTAGCTGGAGCTGGTCCATATCCAACACTTTTTTTACTAAACCATGATTTTTGAGTAATTCGTTTCATGTTTTCACTTTCACATATGAATATTATTATTAATTAACTGTGTTTTATATTTTTTTTATTGGAATACATGAAATAAGCCAATGTTAAAATAAAAAAGCACAAAAAATGCATTTAATTATTTTTAATTATTTTAAGTTTCATTGATTGATTAAAAGATTAAATGTATTTTAAATATAAAGGAAGCTTTTATGTTTTTTTTGAAAAATGCCAAATGTTGAATTTACATGAGTTTATTTAATAGGATTAACCAACTATTTATTCCTCAAATACAAAAATTGACTCACAAAAAACATATCCAACAGCTTGATAGCCCCGAGAAATAGAAATATTTAAATTAATAGTCGGCGTAATGTTCATTTATCTATTAAGCTTTTTAATTTAAAAAAAGAGGTATAGTATGGATGATAATTTTCGTATAGAGACTGATAGTATGGGAGAGGTCCGAGTACCGGCGGATAAGTTGTGGGGAGCACAAACGCAGCGTTCATTGGAGCATTTTAGCATTGGTAATGACTTAATACCTATAGAAATGATTGAATCGTACGCTATTTTAAAAAAATCAGCTGCAATTGTCAATAACAATAGTGGTAGACTAAAAGCAGAAAAAAAGGATCTGATAGTACAAGTTTGTGAAGAAATTTTAGAAGGAAAGCATAACGATCAGTTCCCCTTGCATGTGTGGATGACAGGAAGCGGCACCCAGTTCAATATGAACGTTAACGAAGTAATTTCCAATCGTTGCAGTCAGTTGGCAGGTACCAAATTAGGCAGCAAAACTCCAGTGCACCCAAATGACCATGTAAATATGTCTCAATCATCCAACGACTCATTTCCAACAGCAATGTATATTTCTTCTGCAAAAGGTGTGGAAGAGCAATTGAAACCTGCAGTCAAAAATCTATGCAATTCTTTGAAGNNCGTTTAGATAATGTTTTAGGGGGTTTGTATCATTTAGCTTTGGGTGGTACGGCCGTTGGAACTGGAATTAATGCCGCTCCAGGATTTGATAAAGAAGTAGCAAAAGAAATAGCTAAACAAACTGATTTACCATTTATTACTGCCCCAAACAAATTCACGGTTCAAGGATCCCATGATGCTTTGGTTATGCTTAGTAGTACCCTAAAAACTCTGGCTACTTCCCTGTACAAAATCGCTAATGACATTCGAATATTGAGCTGTGGACCCCGCTGTGGCTTTCATGAAATAGATATTCCAAAAAATGAGCCTGGCTCTTCTATAATGCCTGGAAAAGTTAATCCTACCCAATGTGAAGCATTATCCATGATTGCAGTTCAGGTTATGGCCAATGATATGGCAGTTACATTAGGTGGTGGTGGTGGCTATTTAGAGATGAATGTTTACAAACCATTGATAATATACAATATAACCCATTCAATCCGTATATTAACTGATGGATGTCATAATTTTTGTTTATTCTTGGTTAATGGCATGAAACCCAATATGAAACAAATTAACAATTTTTTAGAACAATCACTCATGTTAGTAACTGCTCTCAGCCCCATTATTGGTTATGATAAATCTTCAAAAGTAGCACATTATGCCCTTGATAATGATTTGACCCTCAAAGAGGCTGCACTGAAATTGAATTATATCTCAGAAAAAGAATTTAATCAAGTAGTGGATCCCAAGAAGATGGTCCACCCCTATGTTGCAGATGAATAAATATGAATAAAAAAAAGGTGGACAAATGGTGGAAAACAATTTAAAAAACAAAAAGGGATTTGAAATTCTGCAGGACCCTGAGTTAAATAAATCAACCGCATTCTCATCATAGGAACAGGAATCACTAGGTTTAGTTGGTTTAGTACCAGATACGATCGAATCAGAAGATCTACAGCTAAAAAGGGTGATGATGCAGTTGGGGAAAAAAAATTCAGATCTTGAAAGATATATTTATTTAATTAATTTATTGGATCATAACGAGACTCTTTTTTACAAGACTATTATGTCGGACCCTGCACAATATCTACCTATAATTTACGATCCAACAATAGGTGAAGCTTGTATCAAGTTTGGACATATATTCCGTAATCCTAAAGGAATGTATATTTCCATTAAGAGAAAGGGACAAATTAAAGAGATACTACAAAATTGGCCAGAAAAGGATGTGAGATTCATCTGCGTGACTGATGGTGGCCGTATTTTAGGATTAGGTGATCTAGGTGCTAATGGAATGGGCATTCCTATTGGAAAGCTTCAACTTTACACTGCTGCGGCAGGAGTGCCACCAAAACAACTACTACCTATATATATAGACGCAGGAACCAATAACAACGAGTTGATTCAAGATCCTCTCTACTTGGGAATAAAACAATCCCGCCCATCAACTGAAGAATTGTATTCGTTTGTAGACGAATTTGTTGAAGCTGTACAAAAAGTTTTCCCTCTCTGTTGTATACATTTTGAAGATTGGACTGGAGTGGATGCAGTGCATCTATTAAAACGTTACAGAAACGATGTAAGCTGTTATAATGATGATATACAAGGTACAGCAAGCATAACCGTCGTAGGTTTATTTAACGCTATGAAAATTACCGGCCAAAATTTCAGTGACCAAAGAATACTCTTCCTGGGTGCAGGTTCTGCTGGTATTGGTATCGCTAATCTAATTGTCACTTCCATGATGGAGGAAGGTCTCTCCAAAGAGGAAGCACAATCAAAAATCTGGTTATTCAATACCCAAGGACTTTTAGAATCTAATCGTTCAGATTTGAAAGATTTCCAAAGACCTTATGCACATGAAAATGCTCCCATTAAAGATTTTGTGGAAGCTATCGAGTCAATTAAACCCACAGCAATAATAGGTGTAAGTACTGTAGGTAAATTGTTTACCCAAAAAGTCATAGAAGCAATTTCACAGGTAAATGATCGACCCTTAATATTTGCACTATCCAATCCTACCGAGCATGCTGAATGCACTGCAGAGGAAGCATATAATTGGTCAAAGGTAAAGCTATCTTTGCTGGAGGGGTGCAGTTCCCAAAAGTTGTATACAAAAACATGACTTTTCAACCAGGACAGGCTAATAATTTCTATATATTCCCTGCTATTGGAATGGCAGTCTACGCTACTCAAGCCAAGAGGGTAACTGATGAAATGTTCATTGAAGCTGCTCGTGCAGTTGCAGATATTGTAACTCCAGAACAGCTAAATAAAGGTCTTTTATATCCGCCACAGTCAAATATCTTGGAAACAGAAATAGAAACAGCTGCCAAGGTGGCTGAATTAGTGTTTGACAAGGGTTTAGCACGAGTAAAGCGTCCGGATGATATTAAAGAATTTATTAGAGAACATGTATATTCGCCAGAATATCAGTCATTCATATAACTCTTTAATATCTTATTTTTTTAATAAAAAAAGTCAAATAGTTCATAGAGTGATTAAATTTCCTACTATTTCATTATATTATAAGTACTCAGGCAAGATACATATTAAAAGTCAATTGTGTGTATTTATATTACTCATAGACCACTATATTAAAATTAAAGTATCTTATCTTTCTCAAATCATTTTTAGCATTCTATAATGCAAAATATTTAAGTTTTTATTGATATCCAAAACATTTCTATTATCGATTGCTCAGTTTCCAGCTGGCTTTAATACTCATTTTTTTGCTATTAAACTGCAAAGGAAGCTCGGAATGAGAAATTTCGACAGTCTTCATTTGTTGGATCTATATAATTATTCATATTGTTAAAGACAAAACGTATCCCTAAACTGGTTATTATGCAAGTCTGTAAGCAAGAAATCTTACAATCAATTACAAAAAAAGCTATCGAACTTGATTGGATCTATATCACTTGGCAAGAGTATTAACTGATATATGATACTTTGAAGGTAATTTTAAAATTTATGCGACGAATAATGTTTGCTTATAGAGTAATAGTTTATTTACTGGATTGATTCATATAAAATTTTCATTAAACACCCTAAATACTAGTTATAATTACGTATTGATATTTAAATTTAAAGATAGGTAATCTATTAAATTTTTTTCCTATTTCAATGAACTATTATAAATATCCTAAAAATCTTGTTAGCTATAAACAAGCTAGCAATTGATCAATCAAGAGGATTAAAACCATAAATTTAAAAAAATTTAAAAAAAAGCAGGAAATTTATTTTCCTGTTTTGAATTTGAATGTGTAGTTTGCTTGTAGGTTGTGACCATTGTTGTCTATGATTGCTGCTTCTGGTATGGTGATTTGGTACCAGTTATATGCATATCTTAAAAAGACCATTTTGATGTAAAGTGTGTTACCTTTTATTTGTTGTGTGATTGAAACTTTTTTTCC
>PLTK01000119.1:10998-35095 GCA_003164415.1 Methanobacterium sp.
CCAGCAGTTAATAGGGAATTTGGTTTTATGGAGAGTATGTTACCCAGTATTGTTGTTTTAAATGATTTGACTGTTCCCGTGGAATTTTTAAGTTCAATCCACATATTACCTGCTTTAATAGGTTCACTGAAAGTTATCTTAATAACATTATTAACACCCACATTCACAGAATTATTAACTGGATCTGTCTTGATTACAGAAGGTGGGAGGATAAGCACATTTAAAATGTTGGTGTTGTTGCTTGCTTCATAGTTAGTGGTTCCAAAGTAATCTGCTAGGATTTTGTAGTTGCCCGGAGTCCAAGTTGAGGGTATAGTCCAAGTATAGGATGCTATACCATTTATTACTGGTGTGGTGACTGATGGAGCGTTATCTACTGTGAAAGTTACATTTCCCTCTTTAATGATACTATTATCAGCAGCTGTTAATACAGCTGTCAAAGTCACAGTATGATTTGCATAGCCATTAGTACTATTTACAGTTGTGTTAGTTGATATTAGATTTTTGCTTTGTACTAAAGTTGATACTGTCTGATTATCAACAATTGCACTAATAAGTGCATATCCCAATGTATTTGGTATAAATAGTGTTCTTGCTGTATTGTTCTGTATAGTGGTGTTGATTGGGTTCACATTTCCCATTGTTGTTTCAAAATTTACTGGTATACCATCTGGTAAATTACCATTAATTTGAGTATTATTGTTATTGTATAGTAAATTTGCTGTTAACGTTGAATTACCACCCATATTAATAGTGGATGGGTTTGCTGTGATGTTTAATACTATCCATGTATTGACAGGGAAGTTAGTCATTCCAGCTGATTCAGGGTTGGTATCGTTGAAGTTTGTACCCCACCAGTTATCTTCCGCATTAACCTGACCATTTAATTCGTATACGTCTATACCCCTATTATCCACAATACGGTTATAATTTAAAGTTGCACTTGCATACCCATCACCACCCGTATTGGAGAATGCTCCTCCACTATCGATTGCATTGTTATTTAATAGTGTATTGTTATGTATAGTAACGGTGGTGTTACCGTAATCACCGGCATTGTTGATTGCACCACCATCCGAGGCAGTATTGGTTAAAAGTGCATTATTCGTTATAGTGGCTATGACTGTACCATAATCACCTTCATCATCAATTGCCCCACCATAATGAGTGGCAGTGTTATTTTCAATTGTACAATTAGTTATAATAGCTGTGGCGTTACTGTAATCACCATCATTTTCTATTGCACCGCCTTCTACAGCAGTGTTGTTCTCCATTGTACAGTTGGTTATATTTACTTTGACGTTACCATAGTCACCAGTATTATCGTCTGCTCCACCATATTCAGTTGCAGTGTTATTTAGTAGTGTATTATTATTTATTGTGACTGTGACTAGGTTACCATGATCTCCATCATTGATAATTGCACCACCGTCAGTTGCAGTGTTATTTAAGAATGTATTATTCGTTAATGTGGCTGTGACATTACCATAATCACATGAATTATTAACTCCACCACCATCGGTTGCAGTGTTATTTGAGAGTTTATTATTCATTATAGTAGCTGTGACATTACCATAATCACCTGCATCAGAGATTGCGCCACCGTTTGTTGCATAGTTATTTAAGAAGGTGTTGTTATTTACAGTGGTTGTGATGTCATTTCCATGATCTCCATCATTGATAATTGCACCACCATCCTGTGCATTACTATTAGAGAATGTATTATTATTTACAAAAGCTGTGACATTGCCATAAAATCCTGTATCTTCAATGGAACCACCCACATAAGTTGCAGAGTTATTTAAGAAGGTATTGCTACTTATAGTGGCTGTAGCGTTACCATAATCACCAGCATTGTCAATGGCACCCCCACTACCATAATAACCCTTTGCATGGTTATTCGAGAATGTATTATTATTAATATTAGATATGGCGTAACCAAAATCACCAGAATTAAATACAGCCCCACCAACATATATCGAAGAGTTATTTAAGAATCTATTATTAGTTATAGATGCTATGGCTTTACCATGATCACCATTATTGATAAATGCACCACCATCTTGTGCATTGTTATTTATGAATGTATTATTATTTACAGTAGCTGTGGCTTTACCATTAACTCCATCATTATCAACGGCGCCACCATAATTGGATGCGGTATTATTTTGTAGTATGCATTCTTTTAGGATTAATTCACCCTGATTATTGATAGCACCTCCATTGATTGCGTAACCATTTTTCAGTGTCAAATTTTCCAGTGTAAGAGTTACACCAGGGTTTATATTAAATATATCACCTTGTCTATTTGCATTGATTATTGTCCCGATTTGGTTTTCCCCAATAATAGTCATATTAATATTTATAGTTATATTGGATTCGTTATATGTTCTGTCTGCTATGTAAACTGTACCATTATTATCTACTGTACCTGTAGCATTAGTTATGGTAGCTTTTGGCCCAGTTGTACCGTTCCATACTGCAATTTGGCCGTTCCAAGTATCATTTCCTGATGAACCATTAACATAAATTGTAGATGCATTCGCAGCCGAAACATTACCCACTCCATAAGAAAAAATAACCATCAAACCAATTAAAACAAGTGCAAACATTAACAAACTGCCTATACCATTATTTATTGAAAATTTAATCTGTTTAAAAAATATCTCCAACCCCTAAAATTTTATTAATTCAAGTATTACTAAAAATTAGTTATTAAAATTGTTATTATTAAAATTTACTATTCAATATTTCAAAATAAGAAAAGTTAAACTGAATTTTGGAATATAATTTATTTTAAACGAAGTATTCTAATATCCGACAAATTATAAATGAAAGATTATTCGATCTATTTATTGAAAACAAAAAAATAATTAATTCATCAAGCAACCAATCAATTGATCAATTGAAAGAAGATTAATGAATTTATAAAATATGAAATTCAAGCTAAAAGCATATTTTAGAATACCAAAAAATAAAAATTCTTTTGAAATGTTTTGACATAGTTGCATTATCGAAGTCAAAAAGTAAATTTAATTGTTTTTATCCAATTAAACTGCCCCACACCATAGTGGTGACATTTTCCTTAACTTTTCAACAACCTCTTTAATAGATGTTATTGCATAATCTATGTCTTCTTCAGTATTTTCTATTCCCAGGCTTATCCTGAGTGATCCATGTGCCTCTTCCTTCTCAAGTCCAATAGCCAATAAAACATGTGATGCTTCTAATTTAGTTGATGAACATGCTGAACCGGTTGATGCAGCTATACCTTTGAAATCTAGATTAAGTATTAATGATTCTCCTTCTATTGCATCAAATCTGAAATTAGCATTATTAGGTAAACGTTTAGTTCTATGGCCGTTAAGGTAGGAATCTTTATTCTCTGATAGTACTGCGTCGATAAGTTTATCCCTTAAATTTGTGAGTTTGTGGGCATTGCCTTCAAGATTTTGATTTGCAATTGAACATGCTTTACCAAGACCTACAATTCCAGGGATATTTTCTGTTCCTGGTCTAAATCCCCTTTCATGTCCTCCACCATACATTAGTGGTTCTATTCTAACACCCTTTTTAATATAGAGTGCTCCAATTCCCTTTGGACCGTATAATTTGTGTGATGATAATGAGAGCATGTCAACATTCATTTCACCTACATTGACTGGTATTTTGCCCACTGTTTGTACTGCATCTGTGTGGAAGTATATGCCCCTTCCATTGGCGATTTTTCCTATTTCAGCTATGGGTTGTATGGTGCCTATCTCATTGTTTGCGTGCATAATTGTGATTAGAATGGTTTCATCTGTTATTGCATCTTCGAGGTCTTTGATTCTTACAATCCCTTCTTTATAGACTGGAAGGTATGTTACTTTGTACCCATTTTTTTCCAGATACTTACAAGTTTCTTCCACTGCCGGATGTTCAATATCACTGGTAATTATGTGGTTTCCTTTGTTTTTAAGTTTCCGGGCTGTTCCTAATATTGCAATATTATCTGATTCAGTTCCACCACTTGTAAATATAATCTCTTTGGGGTCTGCTCCTATTATTGTTGCGACTTCTTGTCTTGCAGATTCCATTGCATTTTTAGCATTTCTTCCAAGAGAATATAGTGTGGAAGCATTTCCAAACTCATTTGTAAAATAGGGTTTCATTGCTTCGAATACTTCGGGATCCACCGGTGATGTTGCTGAATGATCCATATAAATCATGTTCTAAACCTCTCATGCAGTTTTTTTGTTTAAGATATCAATATAATTTTTATCTAAGTAATACATTATATGCAATGATCATATAAATTACTAATCACTATAACTATAGTTATATTTANNTTAAGGATTTCTTATACTTTTGTAAGATAAATTTAAGAACAATAATTACTAATATTAACGGATTTAATTTCTTAAAATAAGATTAGATAGGAGATATAATAATATTTGCTCCTAGTTTCCTGCAATTAAAATACTTATATGATTTGTTGTTACAATTCCAACGACCTTCTGATTTTCATCAACTACTGGAAGCGATGAAATATTATATTTCTTCATTTTCTTTGCTGCAAGTTCTATTGGATCTTCTGGGCTGACAACTATAACATCCTTGGTCATTATTTCATTCAGTTCGGTATAATTTCTTGCAACTGATTTAGAAATATCCCACGCTGTTACAATACCTAGTAATTTGTTTTCATCTGTTATTACCGGTAGATGTGTAATCTCTTCGTGTAACATGGTTTCTGCAGCATTTTCAATACTGGATTTCTCCTTGATTTTAGCAAAATCTCTGCTCATGACATCCTTAACCAGTGTGTGGGATAAAAATCCTGCTATTAAATAATTTAACTGACCCGCCTCAATCAGAAATGCATCATGTCCATAGCTTGATTTGATTTCACAATAACTCACATCAATATCGTTAGCATTTAAACCNNGAGTTAGCATCGAATCTTTTGGTGAATGAGTTTCCCTGATAATGGAGGTAGTTTTCTACTTCAAAGTCTGTTTCAAAGTCAAATCCGTATTCCTCTTTATCTTGAAGTCTTCGACCAAACTTCTGATACATTGATTCGTTGCTCAGGTATGTGATATGTGCGATCATCCTGGCTAGTGCTAGTCCATCGTCTGGAAATTCAGATTCATAGTAGGATCCATTGTTCCAGTGAGGATCTGATATTATTGCCCTTCTTCCAACTTCGTTAAAGGCTATTTGTTGGGGTGATGAATATGCTGTTGTTGCGATAGGAATTGCAGATCTAACCATTTCAGGATAGGATATGCACCATTGTAAAACCTGCATACCACCCATTGATCCCCCAATAACTGCAAATAATTGTTTGATCCCCATGGAGTTTACAAGTTTTTTCTGGGCTTTTACCATGTCCTTAATTGTTATTATGGGAAATTCTAATCCATAGGGTTTTTTAGTTTCGGGATTTATTGATGCGGGTCCTGTTGAACCTTTGCATCCCCCTATAACATTTGAACATATTATGAAGTATTTATCGGTGTCAAGGCATTTGCCCGGACCAATAATTACATCCCACCATCCAGGTTTTTTATCTCCCTCATACCAGCCTGCAACGTGTGCATCTCCTGAAAGTGCATGACATACTAGTATAGCATTGCTATTTTCTTTGTTAAGCTTTCCATAGGTTTCATATGCTATCTGTACGTTTTTAAGTTTTTTACCACTTTCTAGGATCAAATCATCGGTTAATGAATGAAATTTAGTTTCTACAATTCCGATTGATTCGTTTTTCATATGTATTAACTCCATAATATTATAATAAATTTAAATCTGTTTTGATTATCTACAACTAAATCTTTTTTCATCCAAGTATTTTATTATATCCACATTTAAACCTCTTATTTTTTTCTTTTTTGACTGTTATTTTACTCTTTAATCACTGCTTTATTAAAATTTTCTTAGATTTTTGATAGTGCCTGTTCAATATCTGCTATGATATCTTCTACATCTTCTATCCCGATTGAGAGTCTTACAAAGTCCTCTGTAACACCTGTTGTTTCCTGTTCTGCTAGGGTTAGCTGCTGGTGTGTTGTGCTTGATGGGTGTATTACTAGACTTTTTGAGTCTCCAATGTTTGCTAGGTGGGAGAATAGTTTAACACTTTCAATGAATTTTTTACCGGCTTCTAATCCACCTTCAATTCCAAATCCTATTAATCCACCATAACCGCCTTTAAGGTATTTACTGGCTACTTCATGTTTAGGATCGTCTTCTAATCCAGGATAACTTACCCATTTTACTTTTGGATGATCTTTTAAGTATTCTGCAACTTTAAGTGCATTTTCAGCGTGTCTTAATACTCTTATTTCTAATGTTTCAAGTCCCTGTAAAAATTGGAATGCATTGAATGGGCTGAGTGCTGGTCCGAGATCTCTTAATAGGACAACTCTTGCTCTTATTGTAAATGCAATGTTTCCTGCTTCTGGAAAGTCGCCAAATGTTTCCCAGTATTTAATTCCATGATAACTTGGATCTGGTTCTGTAAAATGTGGAAACTTACCATTTGACCAATCAAATTTACCAGAATCTACTATAACTCCCCCAATGGAAGTTCCGTGTCCTCCAATATATTTGGTCGCCGATAAAACTGATATATCTGCCCCATAATCAATAGGTTTTACAAGTCCGACAGTTGCTGTGTTGTCTACTATTAAAGGTATACCTGCGTCGTGGGCAATTTTTGCGAGTACTTCAAAGTCTGGTACATCGAGTTTAGGATTTCCTAATGATTCAACGTATAATGCTTTGGTTTTTTCATTTATTGCGGCTTTAAATTCTTCTGGATTTTCTGAATCTACAAATGTCACTGTTCTTCCTAATCTTGGTAATGAGTAGTTAAATAGTTCGTAGGTTCCACCGTATAAATTATCACCCGATACAATGTTGTCTCCTAGTTCTGATACATTCAAGATTGCGAGTAATATCGCACTCATTCCTGATGCAACTCCAAGAGCTGATGCTCCACCTTCAACTGCTGCTACCCTCTTTTCGAAGATATCGGTGGTAGGATTCATGATCCTGGTGTAAATATTTCCAAATTCCTTAAGCCCAAATAGATTTGCTGCATGTTCTGTGTCGTTGAACACGTATGATGTTGTTAAATATATGGGAACCGCCCTTGATCCTGTTGCAGAATCTGGTTCTTCCTGTCCAACATGCAATCCAATAGTACTTAATCCTGGTCCTTTCCATTCTTCACTTTTATTTTCTATATTATCATTTGATTTTTCTTCAGGCATTATCTTTCCTCCGTTTTTTTAATAACTTCCAAATATTACCATATTCCATTTTTATCAAAATATAAATATTTAATATAAATGCTGTCTATTTTATAAGATTTTTATATTATTATATGGTAATAAATTGTTATAATTTTCAAGGGTTAAATCCATTTAACTGTATTAAATGTTTAATGAATCAACACTAAGAAAATATAACAATTGTTATAATTTACTGATATTTAAAGTTTATGATATTGGGATGTTTTAAGTGTTGATTCGTGAAAAATCTACTGTTAAAAGAACACAACAACACAACCAACAACATAAACAAAAAAAAATAGATAGAAAACATAACAACCTGAACAATTAAAAATAAAAAAAACTTAAGTAATTAGGGGAACATCCTCAATAATCATCATTAACCGAATATGATTTATATTAAAGAAATAAAAAGTTATATCTAGACTTGAAATTAAATGTAATCACACATATCAAATAACTACAAATCTTTAATGATTATTATCCAATTTAGGAATTCCTTTAATATGAAAAAAATTATTAAAGTCAAAGAATACAATTAATGCCCATTCAGATAANNACAGAATTATTTTACATTAAATTAGTGTTTGATACAGGAATGTCATTTATTTAAAAACAATATTCATACATCAATACAGAGAGTTATTTCATATATTTTATTTACATAAATATTTTATAAAGGGATTTAAATGAACACAATATTAATTAGTGGCGGTGCTGGATTCATAGGTTCCCATTTAGTAGAACAAATGCTTCTTAATAAAAAAAATAAAATTGTTATTATGGATAACTTTAACAATTTTTATGAACCTGCTCTAAAGGAAAGGAATATTAAAGAACTGTTTATAATCAGAGAAAAAGAGGATCTAGATGATGATTTTCTTAAAGTTTATAGAGGAGATATAAGGGATAATAATTTTGTGAACGAAGTATTTGATAATAACAGAATAGATATTGTGATACATTTAGCGGCTGTATGTGGTGTTAGACCATCAATTGAGAATCCGGAAGAATATTATAATGTTAATGTTAATGGATCATTAAACTTATTGGAAGCTTGTAAGAATAGAAAGATTCAAAAATTCATTTTTGCCTCAAGTTCATCCATATATGGTAATAATCCAAAAGTCCCATTCTCAGAAAATGACACTGTAGATAATCAAATCTCACCGTATGCCGAGACAAAAAAAGTTGGCGAACGTTTATGTCGTTCTTATTATAATTTAAATGACATGAGTGTAGCTTGTTTAAGATTTTTTACAGTTTATGGTCCTAGACAAAGACCGGACCTTGCAATTCATAAATTCACAGAACTAATTTTTAATAATCAGGAAATTCCATTCTATGGAGATGGTGATAGTGAAAGGGATTACACCTACATAGATGATGTTATAGAAGGGATAATAAAAACAATAGAATGGATAAAACAAGGCCATAAAAAATTTGAAATTTTTAATTTAGGAGAATCTAATACAGTTTCATTAAAATTGATGGTCAAAACATTAGAAAATGTTATCGGTAAAAAGGCAATAATCAATCCATTGCCAATGCAACCCGGCGATGTAATCAGAACCTATGCAGATATCTCTAAAAGTAGAAAAGTACTTGGATACACCCCAAAAACAGATTTTCAAGAGGGGATAGTAAAATTTGTTGATTGGTATAAGGAAATGAATGGTCTGTAAAAAGATTAACCAACCATTTTAACTTATATCTTTTAATTTGTCAATATCCCCATAAATTTATATAAATAACAATTGTTATACTAAGTTAGGTGATAAAATGAGTATGACTAAAGAAATGATGGATGCAATAGAAAAGGATCTTGTGTTTCTAGCAACTGCAAGTCCTGATGGAATTCCAAATGTAGTTCCTATAGGATTTGCAAGGCCTATTGGAGAAGATACCATATTAATTGCTGATAACTATATGAATAAAACACGCCATAACCTTGAAAAAAATCTACAAATTTCACTGGTAACTAAAGATGCAACTAAATGTCCATTCCAGTTTAAAGGCAGTGTTTTAATATACGAATCAGGAAAGTACTTCGACTTAGTTACAGAATGGGGTGAAAACGCCATGACAAAACTTACACCAAAAGCTGCTATTCTGATGAAGGTGGAAGAAATATATTCCATACAACCAGGCCCTGATGCCGGTAAAAAAATAGAATGAATATGTAATAATATGTACAAAAAAATTGTACAATTTTCCCTTTTTTTTTAAGATGAATTATCTATGTTCATATAAATTAATAAACCAATATTTTAGATATAATACAATAAATTTGTAGATAACGTATTTTTTAGCGTTTTATATGATTAATAATAAGGTTTAATAATAATCTTCAATAAATTAGAATAATATGTATTGGGATAAAATACTTAAAAAGAAGATTGTGTTACAGAAATCTTCCGATATTATGCATAAACTATTTATATAACAATTGTTAACCTAGTTAATACAGTGTATAATGCTACACTTAGGGCATTCTTTTGCCGAGATGACCGAGCGGCTAGGTGCGTGGCTGCAAACCACGATACTTGGGTTCAATTCCCAATCTCGGCCTATATTTTTTATTATATCAAAATTTACAGCTAAAAAGTACCGAATTTTAATATTTATTAAAAATACTAAAATATTTAATATAAGATCGTTGCAAAAAAATAATTATATATTCTACTGTAAAACTAATTATTATTCCAAATTATTCATGTTTATAAGATAATTATCAGGAAAGTGAAACCTATGATAAAATTGTACAACACCATGACCCGCAGAAAGGAAATATTCAAACCAAGAGAAGGAAACAAAATCAAGATGTTTGTTTGCGGGCCAACAGTATACGATCATTCACACATAGGGCATGCAAGGACGTATATCTCCTTCGATGTAATTGTAAGATATCTTAAGTACAGTGGATTCACAGTATTTTATCTACAGAATATCACAGATCTGGACGATAAAATATTAAAAAGAGCCGAAGAAATTGGATCATCACCCCTGGAACTTGCAAGAAGATACGAAGAGAAATATCTCCAAGATATGAAGGTTTTAGGTGTTGAAAACGTTAATTTCTATGCGAGGGCTACAGAACATATTCCTGAAATAATTAACCAGATAAAAATACTTGTTAAAAAGGGATTTGCATACGAAACCGATAAAGGTGTATATTTCGATGAAGCTAAGTTTAAAGAATTTGGGAAGTTATCAAACCGGAATTTAGAAGAATTGAATGTACATAGGATTGGTCCTGATACTTCAAAAAGGAATCCCGGCGATTTTGCTCTATGGAAAAAGCGAAAAATAGAATCGGAAGAATTAGAAATGGTTTGGGATTCACCTTGGGGTACTGGAAGACCAGGCTGGCATATTGAAGATACTGCAATTACAGATACCTACTTCGGACCACAGTACGATATACACGGCGGCGGTTTGGACCTTATTTTCCCACATCATGAAGCAGAAATTGCACAGATGGAAGCAGCTTCAGGGAAAAATCCAATGGTAAAATACTGGATGCATACCGGTTTTTTAAATGTTAAGGGAGAAAAAATGTCTAAATCCCTTGGAAATTTTATTACCATTAATGATTTACTACAAGAATACTCTCCAGATGTTTTCAGGTTCTTTGTACTTTCAACTCACTACAGAAGTCCAATAGATTTCAGTCAAGAAATACTACATCAATCACAACAGGGACTTCAAAGAATATACAAATTAATCGAAACCATCAACGAATTATTAGACGAAAATACTGCAATATCAATGGAAAATGACCAGGAATACATATACAAACTTTCCGAAGTCAGAAAAGAATTCTTTGAAGCAATGGACAATGATTTTAATACACCATCTGCATTTTCAACAATTTTTGATATTATAAGAGAAGTAAATAGGGACATTAACGATTCAAATATTTCTAAAAATGCTTTAACCAAGTTAAAAGCTTTGATAATAGAATTTGGGATTGTTTTAGGCTTTGATTTTTCTTTAAAAAATGAAAATGAACAAGAACTCCAAGAAGATTTAATTGAACTCTTAAAGGACGTAAGAAGTAAACTCCGTGAAAAAAAGGAATGGGACCTCTCGGATGAAATAAGAAGCAGATTAAAGGAACTGGATATTGTACTTGAAGACAAGTCTACATGAACATTAACAAATAATAATCAATCAAATATTTAACATTATTTTAAACGCCTGAATTTTTACACCTTGATGATACGAAAAAATCCAGAAAGAGCGAATTACAATTTTATTTTATAAGCAGTTTCCTGTTGATCAATAGGTATATTATAATGGACTTAACAATCGTTAATTAAAAGATTTTGATCAAATTTTTAAATATTGAGAAAATTTACTAAAACAATAAAAGTGAAAACATGATCTATGACGTTATCATTGTGGGTACCGGTGCTGGAGGAGCAACTGTAGCACACGAACTATCCAATAAAAATTTAAATATTNNACAGACGAGAAGAAGTACGAATTCTTGAACCAACCCGCAGAATTAATGGACATAGATGGTTTAGGTGGGACAACACCTGTATCTCTTGCAAATGCCTGTTATGCTTGTACAAGCTGTTATAAAAATAGTGCAACAGCCCAGTTTAAAGGATATGATCTAGAGCTCTTTGAAGAACTTTTAGAAGCGAGTAATGAATTAAAAGTCGGATCCCTCCCAGCTGAGATGATGGGTCCCGCCACTAGGATGATAGTTGATAAAGGGGAAAAATTAGGGTATTTTATGGAACCCATGCCCAAATTTATTGACTTTACTAAATGTGATGGCTGTGGATTATGCATACTCGGATGCACAAAGGGAGCTAAATGGGATGCAAACGATTTTATTAAAGAAATAAATGAAACAGAAAATAATACAGAAATATTATCCAACATCACAGTTACAAGGGTCATTCATGATAATAACAGAGTCAACGGTGTTGAGGGTATAGATTCAAAGGGTGAAACAAAACATTATCACTCTAAAATAGTTGTTATTGCAGCTGGAGCTTTAAACACTCCTAAAATATTAATAGATTCTGATGTAACCAACGAAGTTTGTGATGGCCTCTTTACAGATCTGTTCATAACTGTTGGTGGATACTTGAAGGATGTAAATCTTAACACTGAAATTCCCATGGGAGTTAAATCAGAATTTGGACCATATTTCATATCCCCTCATTTTTCAAACCAATTAATACCAATAATAGAAGATAAAGGTTTCAATCCCAAAGCCGGGGATATAATGGGAATGATGGTTAAAATAGCTGATGAAGCTAATGGGAAAATTTACAGCAATGGGAGTATTGAAAAAGAACTCACATCAAGGGATATAAATTTGTTGAAGGAAGGTTATGATAAATCTGTTGAACTCTTAAAGGCTGTTGGTGTAGATCCATCATCAATATCATCAACACCTATAAGAGGAGCTCATCCTGGAGGAACAGCTGCAATTGGTAAAGTGGTGGATAAAAATCTTGAAACACGCATCAAAGGACTTTTTATTGCAGATGCAAGTGTGATACCTCAAGCACCAGGAAGACCGCCCATATTAACCATTGTGGCACTTGCTAAAAGACTCTCAAAAAATATTGTAGAGGAAATTTACCAAAAAGTTTAGAATAAAAAGGTATCATGCAACATCAGATAATTTAGTGGCAGTACTTAAATTTATGATATATTAAAAATATTAATTAGGAAATGATCATTATGCAGAGCAGGTATTCAAGACAAGTAATATTACAAAACATTGGTCAAAAAGGACAGGAAAAACTTTTAAATAGCAGTGTAGCCATTGTAGGATGCGGAGCCCTTGGAACTGTAGCAGCTAATAATCTAGCTCGTGCAGGTGTAGGTAAAATCTTAATTATAGACCGGGATTTTGTTGAGCTTAACAACCTTCAGAGACAAATGCTCTTCGATGAAAACGATGTGGGTGCACCTAAAGCTGTTGCAGCTGCCGAGAAAATAGCCAGTATAAATTCGGATATAGAAGTGCATCCAATTATCAAAGATATAAACTATACCAATATTGAAGAAATTTTAAATGGTGTTGATCTGGTAATTGATGGAACAGACAACATCCAAACCAGGATGCTTATAAATGATGTGTGTGTTAAAAATAGAATTCCATGGATATACACAGGGGCAATTGGTACGTCTGGAATGAGCATGAACATATTACCAGACAAGGCATGTATCCGATGTCTTTATCCCGGTATTCCCAAAGCCGGATCACTGCCAACCTGCGACACCATGGGCGTATTAAACACAATAACTGTTATTATGGGATCTATCGAGACTACAGAGGCCATTAAAATTTTATTAGGATTCTACGATGATATTGAATCAACCAACAGTAATTTATTAGTTTATGACACATGGAATCATTCATTTGACAGTATAATGGTTAAAAAGAATGAGAAATGTGAATGTTGTGGCAAGAAAAATTATGAGTTTATTGATTCTGATGAACAGGAAATAATAACATCACTATGCGGTAGAAATGCGATACAGATAACACCTGCCGATCCAAAGGAGCTATCGCTGAAGAGTATTGGTGATAAACTTGAAAAACTTGGGACTGTGAAATGTTCAGATTTTATTATGCTCTTTAAAAATGATGAAACCGAAATATCGCTATTTCGTGATGGAAGAGCCATAATCAAGGGGACTGATGATGAGGCAGTTGCAAGAACCATATACGCCAGATATATTGGAACTTGAATCGTAAAATTCATTACAAGAGAATCTGAAGATCAAATATCTCAACATGCAGGAATTATTTAATGTAATTTAGAGAACATTTGTACTATAATATAATAAATTTTTAGATATAATTTAAATGAGTTTTTATTTTTTTATAAAGAAACTGTTAAAATCATGGATTATTAAAAAAGACATAAATATAAAAAAAATTTATTTCAACTATACCTTCTTTAGTTTTAATTTAAAATCAAAAAATGATAAAATGATTATATTTCTAAAATTAGAAACGAATAGTTGATATATATTTATATTCGCAGGATTTGGATTATTTTCCCCTAAACCCTGTTTAGTGTCATTTGTTTATAAATACATCAATATAACTTCACATTTTTTCAAATTTACAGACCAATGTTTTATTTAGTAGTTCCGTATATAAGTGATGAGCATATATACAACGTATAACATAATGTCTTTTCAGATTTAACTCTTACAAAATAAATAAAATCTGATTCATTTTTCATATTATCATCTTTCATATGATTTAAATGAAAGAATAAGTTCAAATTAGAGGACATGTTTCATGAAAACTATTAAACTCAAAAAAGAATCAGTACAGCTTGTTAAAGAGGTATTGAAGGATATAAAAGCATCACCGGATCTTGGGATATATAAGTGTGTGCAGTGTGGTATGTGTACATCTGTTTGTCCCGGTGCAAAAGAAACAGATTATGATCCAAGGGATATGATAAGAAGGGTCCTTGAGGATGATGAAACAGTTGTAGACGATGATAATATTTGGAACTGTTTTTCATGTTACACATGTAACAGTGTATGTCCTTGTGGTAACAATGCAAGCGAAATAAACCAAATATTAAGACAGATGTCCATTGACAAAGGGGAAGGTATGAAGAAAATCGTGTCATTTGCTGCATATGGAGACAGCTTTATGGAACTGGGTGTCGGATCTATTCCTAGTAATTTCTTTGATGTCATGGTCAAAGATATTGGTCCAGGATATATGGACCTTAAAATCAATATTGAAGATATACGTACAGATCTGGGACTTGGATCATATATATTACCCGAAAAGGCCATTGATGAAGTTGAATCCATACTTGATAATTCAGGATTTAAAGATAGACTCGAAAAAATAAAGAGATGTAAATAATGAAATTTATACCCGATAAAGATATTTTACTCTTTAAAAGCTGCCTAGTAAATGTTGAATATCCAGGCGTTGAATCGTCAACAAGTTACATATTTGACAGAATAGATGTTGAGTATTATGTTGATGAAAGACAATCGTGTTGCACAGGACTAGGACACTACTACGATCTATTTGACCAGATTTCAACAACGGCACTTGCAGCCAGAAACTTCCACTTAGCAGCTGAAACCGGACATAAAAATATCGCTGTGATGTGTGCAACATGTTACGCAATACTAAAAAAATCAGCTAAGATATTAAACCAGAATGAAGAGGCTAGAAATAAAGTGAATCAAATACTTGATGATTCCAATCTTGAAAAACGGGAATATACCCTGGATGATATGGATCCTACCCTAAACATATTTCATGTGGCTGAAATATTCTATAATAAACGTGACGAAATATCAAGTCTGGTTAAGGTAGATCTATCGAGTTTAAGGGTTGCAACCCACCATGCATGTCATTACTGTAAAGTACACTACAACGACACAATCGAAGGTGTGAGGGATCCTAATTTGATAGACAAACTTGCAGAGGCTGTGGGTGTTGAAACCATTGGATGGTACGATCATAAAACAGTAACTTGTGGTGCAGGTTTCCGTCAGAGATTCACAAATAAGGAAGCATCTTTAGCTGTGACAGCAGAAAAACTTCAGGCTTTAAAGGATAATAAAGTAGATTTATTGTTGCACATGTGTCCTAACTGTCAGATGCAATTTGACCGTTATCAACCATACATCGAGGAAAAACTCGATACAGAATTTAATATATTCCACCTGAATATATCACAGTTTATTGCACTGGCTCTTGGAGCGGATCCATACAAGATTTTAGGTATACAAACCCACACAGTTCCAATCGAACCTCTTCTTAAGAGGTTAAATTATTCATTGGAAACTAATGAAAAAATAGATGTAGAGGCTAAAAAATCTCCTAACTAATGTTCATTACCTGTTAATTTTATAGAATAAACCTTCAAAAATTTACAATAAAAAAATTAAAATTTATTACATTAACTCCCATGGGAGGAACTCATATGAATCCAGATTCATCTAAGGATATTTCAAATAAAGACCTTAAAATAGGTGTTTTTCTATGTCGTTGTGGTGGAAACATTTCAGACACAGTTGACATGGAAAAGTTAAGATCATCGGTAGATGCAGAAGTTGTTGAGGAATTTGAAAATCTCTGCTCTATAAATGGAAGAAAAATAATCAGAGACAGTATTATACAGAAAAACCTTGACAGGGTAGTTGTAGCTGCATGTTCACCAATAACCCATGAAAAAACCTTTCAAAAATATATAAATCCATTAAATCCTTATCTGCTTGAAATGGCCAATCTTAGAGAACAGTGTTCATGGGTAAATCCTGATGTTGAAACAGCAACAGAAAAAGCAATATCACTTGTAAATGCCTCAATTGAAAAGGTTAAATATGCACAGCCTTTAGACCCAATATTACGTAAGACCACCAAGAGTGCTGCTGTGATTGGTGGAGGAATATCAGGTATAAGTGCGTCGCTTTCACTTGCAAGACAGGGTATTAAAACATGTCTGATAGAGGAACAACCAACAATTGGAGGGGCCATGGTCAAGGTTGGTAAACTCTTTTCACCGGAGAAGCTGGCAGAAGAATGTGCAATGTGTTTGTTAAATCCACTCGTAAATGAGGCTGTGGAACATAAAAACATTAAAATAATGACAAACACAACTCTAAAAGCAGCTGAGAGAAGGTCTGGTAATTTCCATCTCCTAATTGAATCCAAACCTCGGAAGGTAATAGAAGAGAAGTGTATAAGTTGTGGAAAATGTGCAGAGGTTTGTCCTGTTGAAGTTAAGGATTCATGGAACGAAGACATGACCTTTAGAAAGGCTATTTACAAACCATTTGCACAAGCAGTGCCTGATGTTTACACAATCGATCTTGAGAACTGTAAAAACTGTGGAAAATGTCAAGAGGTCTGCAGAATGAATGCTATTGACCTTGACATGGAAGGGGAAGTTATTCCAATGACAGTTGGTTCTGTTGTAATAGCTACAGGTCATAAAACCTTTGATATGGATAAAAGACCCGAATATTCCTACGGACGTCATGATGATATTGTTACCCAAATGGAACTTGCAAGGATAATGGGAGTTAACGGCCCAACCAAGGGTAAATTACTGAAACCATCAAACAATAAAATTCCTGAACGTGTTGTTATGGTACAGTGTGTTGGTTCAAGGGATGAAAAACCAGGTGGAAGAAAGTACTGTTCAAAGGTCTGTTGTATGGTTGCAATCAAACATGCAAATGTTATTAAACAACATTATCCAGATACAGATGTTATTATCTGCTACACAGATATGAGAACACCGGGTATGTATGAAAAATACTTTAAATATGCACAGTCAAATGGTGTAAGATTAATCAGGGGCAGGCCTGGTGAAGTTGCAGAGAAAGATGGAATATTTACCGTGAGATTGGAGGATACACTTTCAAAAGAACCTCTTGAAATAGAAGCAGATTTAGTTGTTCTTTCAACTGCAATGGAACCATCAGATGGAACCATCAATGTTTCTGGCTTATTGGATGTTGGACTTACAGAGGAACTCTTTGTCAAGGAAAAACATTCAAAGATCAAACCCGTTGCAACCGAAGTGGATGGTGTATACGTCTGCGGTACTGCTCAGGGACCAAAAGACATAACCGATAGTATAGTTCAGGCTAATGCTGCTGCAGCAAAAATTTCAGAGTTAATAAATGGCGGTGTGGAATTAGAACCATTTGTTGCATCTATTGATCAATCAAAATGTACACTGTGCAAGAAATGTATTGATATCTGTAAATATAAAGCAGCTTACATACAGGATGGTATTTTAACTGTTGATCCTATTTCATGCACTGGATGTGGTGCATGTATATGGGAATGTGAAAATAATGCCATTGAGATCATGGGTCAGACAGATGAACAGATAATCGCCACCATCGATGGAATGTTAAAGGATAAAAAACCAGATGAAAAGCGTATAATAGCATTTCTTGATTCGGTTGGATATGTTTCTGCAGATAACATTGGAATAAATAAGATAACTGTTCCTAGTTCCGTTAGGATAATTAAAATACCCTCTATGAACCGAATAATGCCTAAACACATTTTGCATGCCTTTAAAATGGGTGCTGATGGTATTATCATGGGTGAATATCCTTACAATCCAATGTATTCCCATACCAAAGAGAAGATAGCCGGATTAAAAGGAGAACTTGTTAAAAATAATATCAATCCCGATAGATTGGCATTTTACAAGGTTTATATTCCATATTTCAGGGGTCTTGCAAATAAATTCAAAGAGTTTGATGGGGAAATAAAATGTCTTGATACCCCATGAGGTTTTTTTTTAAAATCCTAAATTATATCAAGTCTAAAACCCATGACATTCCATAAGAAGCATTTAATGTTAGGAAAAATTTATTTAGAATAAATAGTATGAATAAAAGGATCTAATACTAAATATAAGGTAATTTAAATCTTTTTTCCTGTAACTATTTTTTTTTTTTAATTGTCTGATTTAAATTAACCATTAGTAAAATACTTCGATTCAACAACTTCAAAGATCATTAACAACATGCAGACTTGTATTTAAACCTTTGAAACTAGGTTAATTGTTCTTCCAGACATGGCGGCTTATATTTCATGTTTTATGTTCAAGAAATGATTTTACACCCTTGATTTAGAAGTAACTTACTCATTGTAAAGTTGTTCGGGATAAAATAAAAATAAATCCTTATTCAAATTACAAAATTTGAAGCGTGTATTGCGACTCTTCACTTTTAAGCGTTGAATTTCAAGAAAAAAGTTTTGTAAACGTTCAAATATTTTTAGTGTAATATTTTGAAAATTTTTTTTAAAAAATTAAATAAATAATACACTAAAAGTGTATAAAATAACACATAAAGAAATATTTATTAATCACTTTTCATAGAGTACAAGATTAAAGTTAAAAAAAAAAATATTTGTAAGATTAGATCAAAGGTGTGATAATTTAAATGAATATTAAAAACAAGTTATTTAAACCTTTAATTTCACTGGAAAATCCCCGACAGATATGGTTTATACTACTAGCTATCTGTTTGGTAAATTTCATGTTTAATTTTTACATAGGTATGGTAAATATTACCCTACCAACTATAACCGAATACTATCATAGCGACGTTGTAACGGCAACTTGGATATCAAATATTTATCTGCTGACTCTGACCATTTCAGTAATATTCTTAGGTAGAATTGGAGGTTTATGGAGTCGTAAAAGATTTTTCATCGTTGGAACTTTGATATGGGTTACAACCTCTTTACTATGTTTTTACTCGACGTCAACAGAAAGTCTCATTGTACTCAGGGCCATTCAAGGATTTGCAGCAGGTTTCATGGCATCAGTATACTATGCTATCCTTGACAGAACATTTCCTAACGAAAGACTGGGATTTGCACTGGGATTTTTGTTAATTGCATTGGCTGGAGGTTATGCAGTTGGTCCACTAGTCGGTGGTTACATAGCAGCTTATATTGGATGGCAATACATTTTTTTAACCGTCATACCATTTGGTTTACTCAGTGTGATAGTATATTTATTTACAGCACAAAAACCAGAAGCAGACAATGATTCAGAACTTTTAACAAAAAGAATTGAATATTCTAGGAAGAATCCAAAGGCCAGCAAGTCACAGATATTTGCCAAAATCTTGGATTATAAGGGAGCAATATTACAAGCAGCAGCATTATTCACCCTCACGTATATGCTTATCATAGCACAAAAGTTTGGTTTCAGCCCCTATGATGCCATATTGTTAATATTGGCAATTATTTTTGGTGGTCTCTTTGTGTGGGTAGAAGCTAAACATGATGAACCATTATTCAGATTTACTGTATTTAGGAGCATAACCTTCTCTGCATATATAACAGGATTGCTCCTGAACTATATTGTGTTGTATATGGCTTTGTTCATCCTCCCATTTTATCTTCAGAAGGTGGTTGGTATACCCGTAAATGTATCTGGAATTCTTATTAGTATCGTATGGTTTTCAGCTATGATAGTATCTCTTCTTGCAGGAGGTCTTGCAGACAGAATTGGTGTAAAACCCCTGGCTATTACAGCAGCTGTATCTTGTATACTCGCCACAATTATGATACACAGCTTCCAGACAACGGCCAACTGGTACTACATACTAGTAGCTTTCATAATTTTAGGATTAGGATATGGGTTCTATCAATCCCCTAACAATAAAATGCTACTCTCGGTGCTACCGCTGGACTTTAAAACCCAAGTTTCGGCTATGATGACCCTAACAAAAAATTTAGGTTCCGTTTTTGGAAATGCCTTCGCAGGCTTAATAATAAGTACAGCCATTACACAAACTGCTCTTAGTGGCAAAGTTACATTGACAGGAAGTCAAGCTGCAAATTTTATGTCAGGATTTGAAAGAATATTTTTATTTGGAGCAATTTTAAGCGTATTACTCCTAATTTCAACTCTGGACTTGGAGAGATATATAGGAAAATATTTTTCAGGATTCTTTAAAAGGTTCAAAGGTTCAGAAACTCCTGAAACGGTATCAAAGGGAAATGAAGAACCCATCCAAAGTAAATGAGGTGTTGAGATGGACTTGAAAATAAAATATCTAATTGTTGCAGCAGCTATAATTATAATATGTGCTGGTGGTTATCTGGTATACGGTGCAGGAAATTCTAATACCATTACCATTACAGGTTCAACATCAGCATATCCTGCAGTTGAGGCATTGGCCAATGCATACATGGAAAAACATCCAAATGTGCATATAACTGTAAGTGGTGGTGATTCAGGAGTGGGAATAAACAGTGTGCGTTCTGGGAAGGTTGATATTGGAACTTCATCCAGAAATTTAACCAGTTCTGAATCTGAAGGTTTGACACAGTATGTTATTGGGAAGGATGGTATCAGTATAATTGTAAATGAAAAAAATCCAGTTAACACCATCACCCTGAAACAATTACATGGTATCTATACAGGAAATATCACTAATTGGAATCAAATAGGTGGTAATAATTCATCCATCACCCCGGTAACAAGAGAGGTTGGATCTGGTACACGAGCAGATTTTCAAAATTTTGTTCTAGGAAACAACACATTTGGAAGTGGTGTGCAAGTTGCAACATTTAACTACGGACTTCTACAAACTGTTGCAGTAACCCCAAATGCAATAGGTTACATAGCACACGATTATTTAAACAACCAAGTTAAACAATTGGAAGTCAATAACATCCAACTCACCCAGCAAACTGTATCAAACGGGAGTTATCCGCTGACTAGACAGTTATTATTTTTAGTTAAGGAAACACCTAATGGTAGTGTTAAAGACTTCATAGATTTCAGCATAAGTCCTGAAGGTCAATCAATTGTAAATAATGTAGAATATAATTATACAACAAGCAACATTGTTTACAATCCAACATCAGGGATAGGTCCATCTGGCGGATGAATAATCCTACAATTTTTTATTTATTATGACCACTTATTCCTTTTTATGCGATATTAATTCTATTTTTAAGATAAAAGCTTAATTGTGTCCTTAAAAAAATTCCATCTGTCAATACCATTTTTAAATAAATCACTAAAAGAGAATTAAATATCACTAATAGAAAACTTTATCTGTTATGTCACTATTTATTACTTATACGAAAGTAAATTCTTTAAAAACATGACTGAAGATAATTAACCCGATTTTAAATGAAATTAAGAAATAATACCCTGCTAATTGTAGGTGTAACTATAATAAGCCTTATTTTAATCTTATATGTGGTATCAAATTTTATTTTTGTAAATACATTATTTAATGTTGAGGAAGAACTTGCATACAATAATGTGGGAATTGTTAACAATTACTTATTCAAAGAGTTATCCGAACTAAATGACTCATCATATAAATGGGGTGAGTTAGGATATTTTTCTCCACAATCCAGTATAACTGATAAATATACCGCACATATAATATCTGGTTCTCAAGTAGATTATATAATTGTGTTAAATGCCAATAATCAAGTTGAATATGCTAAATCTTTCAATTCTTCATCAAAAACTTTCAATAATATTTCAAAAAATGTTCAACGTATATTTCTACAAATCAACAATTAACAAATATTACAAATCCAAACAGCAACAATGAAGGAGTATTATTACTTAACAACCAGACTATTCTTATTTCTTCCAATACTATTAATCCAATTAATGGCAGCGAGGGTGGGACTCTAATTTTAGGTACAAATTTAAATTCTGCAGATATTAGTAACATAACAGGCAATCAAAATAACAGTATTTCATTTATACCCTTCTCGAACCCTAATAACTACCCTAACTACGAAGGAATAAACTCAAAATTCCCCAATATGGACATACAGCAATTTAAATACAGTTCAAGGCATCTCAATTTTAAGAAATAGTCAAGGACAAGCTGTTTTACAAAGCGTTGTAAATGCCCCTCATAACATCATAAACAATGCATATCTCACCTTCGATTATTTAATTGGAAGTTTTATTCTAGGAGGTTCCATATTAGCTCTAATAATCATGGCATATATTGATCGAATGGTTCTAATCCGATTGAAATCTTTATGTGAAGGTGTGCGTAATATAACTAAGAAATTAGATCTTTCCAAACGCCTTCCAGTTGTGGGTGATGATGAACTGTCTCTTTTAACAACAAATATTAACGAAATGTTGAGATCTATGGAAATATCTTCAGACACAGTTCAAAAAAGCCGTTTGAAGTATAAAAGTATCTTCAACAATACAGGTACAGCCATGAGCTTCCATGAATATGATGGAAAATTTCCATGGTAAACTCTGAATTTGAAAAAATTTCGTGCTACACAAAAGATGAAATCGAAAGGAAAAAAGGTTGGGAAGAATTTTTAACCAAAAACATTATTTAAATTATCGGGGAATATACCCCTGAAAAATTGAAGGAACTTGAAAATTCGCCCCAAAAATTTAAAACAGAATTTACTGATGGGAATGGGAGAATTATGAATGTAATCCTCACAATATCATCCATTCCATCAACAGAAAATATCTTACTATCCTATGTAGACATCACAGAATTAAATAGCATATTGAATGAAAAGGAATTATTAGTTCAAGAAGTTCATCATAGAGTAAAGAATAATCTTCAAATAATTAGCAGCCTTTTAAATCTCCAATCTAGTTATATTAATGATGATAAGTCTAGAGAAGATTTACGAGAGAGCGAAAATCGAGTAAAATCAATGAGTATGGTCCATGAAGGACTGTACCGCTCAAATGATCTCTCAAAAATAAATTTCCAAACCTATCTTAAAAATTTAATAACAAAACTATCAATTTCCTACGGTATAGATTCAGATAAAATAAAAATAAATCTAGAAATTTCTAATATTAAAATAGCAATAGACACAGCAATTCCACTAGGACTTTTAATCACAGAGATATTGACTAATTCAATTAAATATGCATTTCCTAATGGCAAAGGAAAAATTGATCTGCTATTCTGGAAAGAAGATAGATATTTTAATATGATTTTAAAAGATAACGGGATTGGAATGTCCTCTGATTACGTTGATAAACCAAAAGAAGTCTAGGTTTACAATTAATTGGAAGTTTAAGTCAACAACTCGATGCTAAAATAGATATAGATACTGATAATGGTACCAAATACGCCCTAATATTTACAGAAATAAAATATAAAGAACGGATATAATATAAATAATTAAAAATTCGATATTAACTTAAAAATAGTTTTATATCCCATATTTTTTTATTAAAACAATTGTGTTTACAGTTCCATTCCAGATACATCTGTCACAAACAATTATTTGATTATGTAATTGCAATAAC
>PLTK01000039.1 GCA_003164415.1 Methanobacterium sp.
TGACAATTCCTGGTGTTGCTCTCTTCTATGGAGGTCTTATCAGGAGAGAAAATGTATTAAATACAATGTTTTTATCGTTTGTAAGTTTTGCAGTTGTGAGCATTATTTGGTTCGTATACGGTTATCAGCTTACATTTGGTACTGATATCTGGGGATTTATAGGAACAATATCAAACCCACTCTTTGGAGGGGTTGTTGAATCAAATTCACTTTCAACATATGCACCAACTATCCCTACAGGATTGTATGCAGTGTTCCAGATGACCTTTGCCGCCATTACCGTTGCGCTTATTTCAGGTGCAGTAGTGGAAAGAATGAAATTTTCAGCATGGCTAGCTTTTATACCCATATGGATAACACTTGTTTATATGCCTATTGCTCATTGGATGTGGGGTGGAGGATGGTTAGAACAGATGGGTGCTCTTGATTTTGCTGGAGGTACAGTTGTCCATGTTAATTGTGGTATGGCTGCATTAGCCCTAGTTTTAATTCTTGGAACAAGAAAAAACGCACGTTTATTACCTCATCATCTGGGATATTCCATAATTGGTACGGGTTTACTATGGTTTGGATGGTTTGGATTTAATGCAGGATCCGCACTTGGTGCTACTAACCTAGCAGTTTCAGCCATGATTGTCACTAACCTAGCAGCTTGTGTAGGTATGTTGACTTGGATACTTATTGACAAACTTAAAACAGGCAAACCAACCATGTTAGGTGCACTTTCGGGTGCAATCGCAGGATTGGCTGCAATAACGCCGGCTGCAGGTTATGTAAATGTCACAGCCGCTATAATCATCGGATTTGCCGCATCCATATGTGCATATCTCGCAGTTTCAGCATTGAAACCTCGTTTAGGATACGATGATTCTTTAGATGTGTTTGGAATACACGGTGTCTGTGGAATAGTTGGTACCCTTGCTGTAGGATTCTTTGCAACTCCACTTATAAACAGTGCAATTAAAGGAGGATTAATTGCTGGCCACCCTATTCAAATTGCTATTCAACTTCTTGCAATAGTAGTCATTGGAGCGTACTCATTCATAATGACGTATATAATAGGCAAAGCAATTGAGAAAACAATTGGATTGAGGGTTGAGGACAAAGAGGAAGTGCATGGTTTAGATATCACTCTACACGAGGAATCCGGTTACAGACTGTCATGATTAGGTATAAATGATTATAACTGAATACCAAATGATAATATGAATTCTGAGGTGTACTTCATGAAAAGAATACTTGCGATCATAAGACCTGACAAATTAGAAGTGGTTAAGCAGGCTCTAGAAGATATTGGATGCCATGGTTTAACAATAAAAGATGTAAGAGGTAGAGGAAGACAACTTGGAATTACAGAAAGTTATAGAGGACATGACTACAAGGTTGATCTCCTTTCAAAAACAGAGATAGAAATTGTAACCGGTGAAGAAGATATCGAAAAGATCATTGAAACCATACTAAAAACAGCACAAACAGGTGATATTGGGGATGGAAAAATATTCATATCACCAGTAGAAGAAGTTATAAGAATAAGAACAGGTGAAAGAGGAGAAAAAGCAGTATAATCTCTTTTTTTATTTTATTTTTAATTTACTATTTTAATTTTTTATTTGATGATTATCACGTATAATCATGTAGATATACAAAACATTTATATATCAAAAACTTCAACTAGTTTATATCGGAAGTATGTTTCCTACATCCGAATTCCGACATAAANNAAAAGTTTAGGTTAAAAAAAGTTTAGGTTGACGAATTAAGTGGGGGAAGAACATTGAAATGTTAATTTCATTTTTACAATAAAATTTATAATAATCAAAATTATGGCAAAAAAATATTACAAAATTTATACTTATGGATTATTAAAGGGAGGAAAAATATGGATCCAACAGCTCTTAACTCTGGCGATACAGCGTGGATGCTCATGTCTACAGCCTTGGTAATGCTTATGACCGTACCTGGTGTGGCATTGTACTACGGGGGTTTGGTTAAAAAAGAAAACGTTTTAAACACCCTATTCATGTCACTCATAGCATTCGCAATAACAAGTGTTATATGGGTAATATACGCTTATCAACTTGCATTCGGAACTGATGTGGGAGGTTTGATTGGTAATGGGGCGAATTTATTCTTTAATGGAATAACTTCAGCTACATTAGCACCTCTAGCACCAACTATACCAATAACAATATATGCTGCCTTCGAATTGGTGTTTGCAGCTATTACTGTAGCACTTATATCAGGTGCAGTGGTTGGTAGAATGAAATTTAAAGCATGGTTAGTATTTGTACCACTATGGATTACAATTGTGTACGTTCCAATATCCCACTGGGTATGGGGTGGCGGATGGTTAGCCAAATTAGGTGCTCTTGACTTTGCAGGAGGTACAGTTGTACATTTAGATTGTGGTATAGCCGCATTAGTGCTTTGTATTTACTTAGGTTCAAGAAAAGATGTGAGATTATTACCACATAACCTAGGATACTCTGTAATAGGGGCAGCATTATTATGGTTTGGTTGGTTTGGATTTAATGCAGGATCTGCACTTACAGCAGGAGGTTTAGCATCATCAGCATTCCTAGCTACTAACACTGCCACTGCTGCAGGTATGATTTCTTGGATGATAATTGATATCATAAAAACAGGAAAACCTACTGTACTCGGTGCAATAACTGGTGCAGTATGTGGTTTGGTGGCCATTACACCAGCTTGTGGTTTTGTAACAGTTACAGGTGCATTAATAATTGGATTTGCGACATCATTCTTCTCATACTATGCAATGACTTGGTTAAAACCACGCTTTGGATATGATGATTCTTTAGATGTGTTTGCAGTTCACGGTATATCTGGTTTGTGGGGAGCACTTGCAACAGGTTTATTCGCAGCGCCGTTCATAAATTCTTTAGGGGTAGGTTTATTCTACGGTAACCCTATGCAGATGGTATGGCAATTAATAGATATCGGAACAGTTGTAGTGTGGTCCGGTGGATGGACATTAGTGCTTGCCTTTGTATTAGATAAAACCATTGGTCTAAGAGTAGAACCAGAAGAAGAAAGGGAAGGACTTGACATTAGTTTACACGAAGAGTCAGGTTACAGAATTTAATAATAGGAGGTATAATAGTGAAGGAAATAACTGCAATAATTCGACCGGATAAATTAGAAGAAGTTAAAAATGCTCTTGCTGAAATTCAATGTAAAGGAGTGACAGTAACAGAAGTTAAAGGTCGTGGAAGACAATTAGGAGTAACTGAAAGCTATAGAGGGCGTGACTATAAGGTGGACCTCCTACCTAAAACCAGGCTCGAGATCATAGTTAACAACAAAGATGCAGATGATGTAATTGACACCATAGTAAAAACAGCTCAAACAGGAGACATTGGTGATGGTAAGATTTTTATATCGCCTGTAGATGATGTTGTAAGAATTAGAACCGGTGAAAGGGGAGAAAAAGCAGTTTAAGAACTGTTACAAATAATCCTTTCCATTTTTTTTATTTTCCACTCGGAGGCGTGCGATCATAATCCTAAAATGGTTAAGGTTAATCTCTTTTATTAATTTTTTTTTAAATAATTTCTGATTCAGCAAATACTTATTTTTTTATAATTTTTTTTTTATTTACAAATTTATTAATATAAAATAAGAATCTTGAAACATTACTAAATGATCTAAAAAAAATAGAATGATAAGAAGAATTTAAGGTATTATCCTTTACCATCCTCTATTTTGAAGTATTTCATTCTCTGGTATTTGGCTTATCTCAAGACCCGGCATTGCTTTTCCAAGTTCTGTTGAAACATTAGCTATTATTTCAGCATCTTGATAATTTGTTGTTGCTTCAACTATTGCCTTTGCAACTAAAATTGGATTTTCTGATTTGAATATTCCAGAACCAACAAATACACCATCTGCACCCAACTGCATCATAAGGGCAGCATCTGCAGGTGTTGCTATTCCCCCTGCAGCAAAGTTTACAACAGGAAGTTTGCCTAATTTAGCTGTTTCTTTTACAAGTTCAAGTGGTGCTTCTATTTCACGTGCAACACTCCATAACTCTTCTTCTGTTTTATCCTTAAGCTCTCTAATGGTACCCAATATTTTTCTCATATGTCTTACAGCTTCAACAACATTTCCAGTACCTGCTTCACCCTTAGTACGGATCATTGCAGCCCCTTCATCAATTCTCCTTAAACCTTCACCAAGGTTACGTGCACCGCATACAAATGGTATGGTAAATTTTTTCTTATCAACATGAAATTGTTCATCTGCGGGTGTTAAAACTTCACTTTCGTCTATCATATCCACACCAAGATGTTCAAGTACTTGTGCTTCTACAAAATGACCAATACGTACCTTAGCCATTACAGGAATACTAACAGCATCCATTATCTCAATAACCTTTGAAGGGTCGGCCATTCTTGCAACACCGCCGGCTGCACGAATATCAGATGGTACTCTTTCGAGGGCCATAACAGATACTGCACCAGATTCTTCGGCAATTACAGCTTGCTCTGCATTGACAACATCCATTATAACTCCACCCTTAGTCATCTTTGCAAATCCTTTCTTTAAAACTTCAGTTCCATGTAACATAAAATTCCTCCAACATCTATTCTTATTAAATTATTTCATAAAAATAAAAAGTTAAATAAACATTATTCAAACTTTTTATGACTCAAGAAACAATTCTAAAATCTTTTCCTATTATATCTAATTCAGTTTTAATATATTAAAAATTTATTGTATTTAATTATTTTCCATAAAAAACTAAAAAAGTGCATTTTTTTATTAATTCTTGCATAATCCATAAATAGGGTTAAAGTTAACAAGAATTCATGCAAAAATTGTTGAAGGGTAGTTTCATCATTCTCATAGGAACCATAATTTTCAGGATTGGTGGCTATCTCTATATGGTGTTAACACAGTCACTCCTTGGAATATCGGGTTACGGAATGTTAAGTCTTGTTATGTCATTCCAATGGATACTAATTTTAATAGCCATTGCAGGGCTCCCACCAGCCATCGCCAAGTATGTATCGGAATATCTAGCTAAAGACGATAAATATATGGTGAAACAGATTATTAAATCCTCATTTAAGATAATGGTCTCAATGAGTATAATATTTACAGTTGTATTCTTCTTACTTGCCAAGCCACTTGCTGACTATTTCCATGGTGGTCCTGAACTCGTTATATTATTCCAAGCAGTCAGCTTTATAGCCCCTTTCAGTGTTGTTTTAGGATTATTTAGAGGAGTTTTCCAGGGTTATCAACGCATGACAGACATTATGATAACAAGAATAGTTGAACAAGTATTAATGATTGGTATGGCCGTTGTTTTCATAAAGATAGGATTTTATGTTTTAGGAGCAGTACTGGGGACACTTGTGGGTTTTGCAATAGCATCACTTTCTGCCCTATTAATTTTCAAATTTTATTTATGGGATAGTTTAAAAGATGTTAAGACACCTGAGATACCTGTAAACGAATCTAAACTGATAAAAAAACTTTTGATATTTAGTTCACCAATAATAGTCACTGGTTTGGCTGAACTTACCCTATTTCAAGCCGGAAACTTCGTGATTCCATTGCATTTAGGTTTCGCTCAACTGGGTTATTATAATATTGCAAGTCCAATAGCAAGATTACCCCTTGTAATATCCACATCTGTGGCAATGGCACTTTTACCCGCAGCTTCAGAAGCTTTAGCATTAAATGGTAACAATCTAGTGAAAAAGTATGTTATATACTCATACAGATACTTATTAATCGTTCTTCTTCCCATCTGTGCTTTAGTTATAATATTAGGAAAACCTATTATGCTGTTGTTATTCTCGAGGGCCCCTCTAGCTTACAGCTTTTCAGGCACTGCCATGAGTATTCTGGTGATTGGTATGGCATTTTTCTCAATCTACGGAATATCTGCAAGTGTACTCCAGGCAGCAGGAAAACCTTATCCTGCCATGTACTTCTTGGCAATAGGAACAGTCACGAATTTAGCTTTAACAATATTATTAGTACCAATATATGGTTTAAATGGAGCAGCAATCGCAACTATGATAGCTTCATTCATGGTAATGATTCTTACAACAGTAACAACCATGCGGGTCACTAAAACAAAATTACCATACTTCAATTTGTTTAAAGTTACAATAGCTTCATTTATATTAGGATTGGGCCTATTGTTAATGCCTAAAACAATATTAGGACTCATATTGTCACTTATATTATTACCATTTGTGTATCTTATTTTATTAGGTTTAACAAGGGCGCTGGAAATGAGAGACTTAATTATCATTAACCAAATAGGAAATCGGCTTGGTCCCCTTTCAAATCTTATCATGAGGTTTACAGGATTCTTAGAGAGATTTATTGTCAAGGAAACTTGATTAATAAATCAAGAAATATCTAGAGTATATTTATTAAATTTGATGTAAAAAAAGGAATAATTGAATAAAAACAATATTTAAAAAAAAATTGAGAATTTTACTACCCTAAACTAATTTATGTATCTCATCAACTGCTTCAGGATTTGCCAATGTACTGATGTCACCAACTGGTTCTCCCTTAACCTTAGCTTTAATTACTCGCCTCATTATCTTACCAGAACGAGTTTTAGGCAGATCTGAAACCATGTTCACACAAACAGGAGTGGCTATCGGACCTATTTCACACCGCACATGATGTCTTAGTGTAGCTTCGAGGTTTTCATCCGCTGTGTAATTTTGTTTAAGAACTACAAATGCACATACTTCTTCTCCCTTTATTTCATCTGGTTTTCCAACGACAGCTGCCTCAGCAACACCGGGAAAACTTACAAGAGCAGATTCTACTTCTGCAGTACTTATCCTATGTCCTGCAACATTCAAAACATCATCTTCCCTTCCTTGTATCCAAAAATATCCATCTTCATCCTTTCTTGCGACATCTCCACTTAGATAGGTGTTTTCAAATGTACTCCAATAAGCCTCAATGTACCTATCAGGATCATTGTACAAAGTTCTGAACATTGATGGCCATGTAGATTTAATTACCAAGTGTCCTCCATTACCAACCAATGGATTTCCATTGTCATCAATAATATCTGCCTTTACAGTTGGGAACGGTTTAACAGCAGACCCGGGTTTGAGTTTAGAGATAGGTAATGGGGTTATTAAATGCATTCCTGTTTCTGTCTGCCACCATGTGTCCATAATAGGACATTTTTCTTGTCCAATAACTTTATAATACCATACCCATGCTTCGGGGTTAATGGGTTCACCAACGCTTCCTAAAAGACGCAGCGAACTAAGATCATATTTTTCAGGCCATTTCTCACCGAATTTCATGAACATCCTAACAGTTGTAGGTGCTGTGTAAAATACAGAGACACCATATTTTTCAATCATATCCCATATCCTGCCAGGATCTGGATAGTCGGGTGTCCCCTCATATATTAAAGATGTAACTCCCATAAGCAAGGGTGCATAAACAATATAACTGTGACCTGTAATCCAACCTATATCTGCAGCACACCACCATACATCATCTTTTTTAATGTCAAAAACAAATTTAAGAGTAGTATAAACTCCCACAGCATAACCACCATGGACATGGACAACTCCCTTTGGTTTTCCTGTTGTTCCTGAGGTATATAAAATAAATAATGGATCTTCAGGGTCCATCTCCTCGGTTGAACATTCCGTGTCCATATTTTCCATGATTTCATGCCACCAAACATCCCTGTTTTCTTCCATTTCAATGGGAACATCAGCATGATTTACAACAATTAAATTGGTAATTGTTGGAGTATTTTTCAATATTTTATCTACATTTTCCTTTAGATTTAGAAGTTTTCCTCTCCTGGGAAATCCATCTGCAGTTATTGCAACCTTAGATCCTGCATCATTTATCCGTTCTTGGAATGCTTTTGCCCAAAACCCTGAAAATACAACAGAATGTATTGCACCAATCTTTGCACATGCTAACATTGCTATTGGAAGTTCGGGTATCATTGGTAAATATATACTTACAGTGTCCCCCTTACCAATTCCCAGAGATTTAAGTGCATTTGCAAATTTATTAACTTCTATGTACAGTTCATGATAACTTATACGGCGAACATCACCAGATTCACTTTCCCACAAAAATGCTGTTTTATTTTTATTAGTACCCTTAGCATGCCTATCAAGTGCATTGTGTATTATATTAAACTTTCCTTCCAAAAACCATTCTGCATGGGGTGGATTCCATTCAACTGTCTTTTCGTACGGTTTATACCACTCAAATTCCCCGGCAAGATCATCCCAAAACCATTCAGGATCCTCTTCTGCTTTTTCTAATAATTCATCATAGTCAGAAATATCATGTTCATCCATCCATTTTTTGATGTTTGTTTCATCAACTAATGTTTTTGAAGGTTCAAAAATCCTCTTTTCTTTAAGTAGATAATCTAAATCCTTAGACATTTAATATCCCCTCTTAAGATCTTTCTAGACAAGTTTTTGTATTTAAAATTGTTTAATCGAGTTTATAACAGCTTTTGAATAATTTAATACATAATATCTTTTAATACAACAAATAATTACATTTCACTATTATTTTCTAATTTGAAATATTAATAATTTTTTAATAGATTTATAGACCCAAAATTTATAAAATGTTAAAATAATATAGAGGAATTGATGGAATCCAATACACTTCGATGTGCAGATGCACTAATAAAAATTTTAGAATTTCATGATGTTAAATTGATATTTGGCCATCCGGGTGAACAAATACTGCCATTCTATGATGCTATGCGTCAATCACAAGTGAAACATGTGTTAATGAGACATGAACAAGGTGCTGCACATGCAGCAGATGGATATTCAAGAGCATCAGCAAGTGTAGGAGTTTGTACTTCTACTGCTGGTCCGGGAGCCATGAATCTGGTTATGGGTGTTGCAACTGCATATAAAGATTCAATTCCAATTATTGTAATTACAGCAGATGTTCCAACTTATAAAAAGGGTAATAACGAATTTCAAGATATAGATATTTGTGCGGTTTTCAAACCCATCACACTGGAAAGTTTTGATATTAAAACTCCGGAAGAAGGGATTTTAGCACTTAAAGGTGCATTTAATATTCTTAAATATCATAAAAAAGGACCTATACATCTAAATTTCCCAAAAGATGTCCTTGAAAATTATGTTGATGAATCAATTCTGGAAACATTAAAAGATGATACTTACAAGTATAAAATTGATGATATCACTCTAAAAAATGTTTATAAACTACTTGAAAACTCTAAAAAACCACTCATCCTAGCTGGAGCTGGAGCTGTATGGTCAAATGCATCAGATATATTGTTGAAATTTGCTCATGATCATAACATTCCTGTAGCAACCACATATCCCGGGCGGGGTATTATATCAGAAGATAATAATCTCTCTGTTGGAATGATTGGTTTACGTGGCACAGATGCTGCAAATTATGCTGGAAAGAATTGTGACCTTATTTTGGGTTTAGGATGCAGATTTTCAGAACGAACAGTGGTTGGTATTGGTAAGCCTATGATAATTCATGTCAACCTAGATGAGGAAGTATTAGATGGAGATATTAAAATCCAAAGTGATATAAAAGAATTTCTTGAAGTGTTAGAGGATGTTCAGATAAAAAATAATAAAAAGTGGCTTTTAAAGGTTCAAGAACATTCTAATAAGTTTCATATAGATACAAATTATCCAGATATACCTATAAAACCTCAAAGAGCAATAAAAGAGATATTAGATGCTTCAATTGATTCTATAATTGTAAATGATGCCGGAACTCACACCACATGGGTTACTCTCTTGATGTCCGTAAAAACTCCATCAGGACTTCTGTTTTCTGGTGGTTTTGGTCCAATGGGATATGGTATCCCAGGAGCAATTGGTGCAGCTTTTGCAAATCCAAATAAGACGGTTGTAGCTGTAGTTGGCGATGGTGACTTTCAAATGACATCTCAAGAACTAGCAACGATTAATGAATATGATTTGCCCATTATTGTGTGTATAATAAATAACAGTTCCCTTAGAATAATAAAGCAGTGGCAAGATAGATTTTATGGTAAATGCTACCAGGTAGAACTTAAAAATCCTAACTTTATACAACTTTCACAAGCATATCATATCCCCGCTGTGAAGGTTGATTCACCAGGACAAATTTCAAGTGCAGTATACAAAGCTTTAAGTTTTAAAAAACCATACCTCATAGAGATTGTAGTTGATAAAAATGAGGAAATACCACTCCCAGAGGTTTCAAAATGAAAGTTTTAATGATAAACCCACCGTACAGCTCATCTAAATACAAATTTATTGGCTTAGTGGCCCCTCCATTAGG
>PLTK01000098.1 GCA_003164415.1 Methanobacterium sp.
CAGGTTTAGGAATAGCATTTAATGCGAAACCAGTTTTAAAAGAAAAAGCAGATGTTGTAGTTGAAAAAAGAGATTTAAAAGAACTTCTTACAGTATTTGAAAAAGAAGAAGAAAAAAACTCTGATAAAACTTCCCCAGATGAAAAAGCTGAAGATACAGCACTAGAAGAACCAATAGCAGAAACTAACACAGAAGAAAAAAAAGAAGCTCCAGCAGAAGAAGAAGCTAAAGAACCTGCAAAGGAAGAAGCAACAACCTCTGAAAAAGCTACCAAAGAAACCCCAGCAGAAGCAGCTAAAAAGGAAACCTCAGATAAAAAATCATCTCCAGATGTAAAAACTGATGTAAAACCTGAACCAAATCCAGATGCTGGAAAAAGCTTTGGAGAACTACTTTCAAACAAAAAAGATCTCGAAAAGAAATTGAAAGTACTTACTAAAGAACGAGACGACTTAAATGAAAATGCACGTGAATTTAAGAAGGTACGGGATGAATTAAATGCCAGTATTAAAGAAAATCTGGACAAAGCCCTCAAATACCGGGATGAACGTGACAAAATCAATCAAGAAGTTCGTAAGTACAAGAAACTGCGGGATGAAACCAATCAGGAACTGAAAAAGATGGAATATGCCTCCGGAAGGAGAGATATACTTAAAATTCAGGGTGAGATTGATAAACTAGAGAAAACAATAGAAACCAAAGTTCTCGACATGAGAAAAGAGAACGAACTAGTTAAAAAGGTTCAGGATCTAAGTAAAACTCTCTCTGAAATGAAAGAAGATGAAAAGGTTCAAACCGAAGCAGCTGCACTTAAAGAAGTTTCAGAAGCTCATCATGCCAAAGTTGTGGAATTTTCAGACAAAGCTCAGGAAACACACGAGAGTATGCTTGAATACTTCAAAAACATAGATGAAGTAAGGGCAAAAGCAGATCTCGCACACAATAAGTTCATAGAAACTCGTGAAACCGCCTCTGCTAAACATGAAGAGGTAAAAACCGTTCTTAATGAAATTAGAAGAAAAAATAAAGGTCTTGACAAGGTCAAAGCCAAAGAACGGAATATGGAAAGCGATAAAACTAAAAAGAAGAACATGGCTGAAAAGGAGATAGCAAGGGACATATTTGAGAAGTTCAAAGAGGGTAAAAAACTCTCAACTGAAGAACTCAGGCTCCTACAGAAGCATAATATTGTTTGATTCTATAAATCAAACATTTTTCTTTCTCTTCTTAAGGATTTCTATTTTTTTTATATTTTATTTAATCAAAACTTTTTTTAACTGTATTTTTGTATCATATTTGTTATTCTAATGGGTTTTACCATCAAATCCAATGATTATTAATACAGGACATTTAAAATCAACAGACGCTGATAAAGATCCAATAACTTATTTTATGGTTAATAACACTTCCAATGGTAATATTACTGTAAATCATGATGGTTCATTTATTTATAACCCGGCTGATGGATTTACAGGTAATGATACATTTACATACAGAGCCATGGACTGGAAAGGAAACGGAAATATATGCACTGTCATGATAAATATACATCCACCAAACCATCTACCTGAAGCAGAAAATATGACCTTCAGGTTAGCTGAAAATGAGAATATTACAGGTGAGCTACTTGCAACAGATGCCGATGGTGACAATATACTATATCAAATTGTTAATAAATCACTTAACGGTACAATAACACTAAATATTGATGGAACTTTTACATACACCCCGCGTATAGGCATGATAGGTAATGATACTTTCACATATCTAGCTAATGACTGGCAGGGACAATCCAATCTTGGGAGGATATCCCTAGAAATCTATGAATTCAATCATCCACCTGTTGCACAGAATATTTCAATAGCAACCTTTAAGAACAAACCTTATATTGGGTCGTTTAAAGCAACAGACATTGATAACAATAAATTAACATTTAAAATTGTAAATAACACTCACCATGGCACTATAAAAATATTAAAATCGGATAAATTCATTTATACGCCAAAAACCAGCTTTATTGGAAATGATAATTTCACATATTATGCATATGATGGTAAAAACCAATCCAACACAGTAATAGTATCGATCAATGTAACAAACAAAAAACCAATCATCATACATGAAAATATACTAATCAAAACAAATAATAGAAAAAGCCAGATAAACTACGCTAATGCAATAAAGACAATAACTGCACCGCAAACAACACAACTTCAAGATATACAAGAACCCTACAAACAAATTAACCACACAAATATCACCCCCCCCAGAATAATACGCAAAACTCGCCTATTTCAATTAACAACCCAATAAAATACTTATTAACACTTATTAACAATGTAAATGACCATATAAACCATTTATAAAACAAATAGCTACCAAACTATCATTAAACTACATGAAATAATGGATATTTTTTTTGATCCTTATTTTTTTTTTAAGGATGATTTCTAATATTCTATTTTTTTATTTTTAACGGAGTTATTTTAAAAAAACTTAATAAGATTGATCAATTATTATAAAATGGGAGTATTTGTATATGGAACCAAAAAGTACAGATAGATCAATCAGAATTACAGCATTGCTAGTCGCAACCCTAGCCAACTTCTTAACACCTTTTATGAGCTCAGCAGTTAATATAGCACTCCCAGCTATAGGGGCAGAATTTGCAACCAGTGCAATACTTTTAAGTTGGGTTCCCACATCATTCTTATTAGCAGCAGCCATGTTTGCAGTACCATTCGGTCGTATATCCGATATTTATGGTATGAAAAGGATATTCAACTATGGAATAATTATATTTACAGTAGCATCCTTTTTATCGGCAGTTGCACCATCAGTAGAGTCCCTGATAGCATTCAGGATCCTCCAGGGAATAGGAGGTGCAATGGTATTTGTGACGGGTCTTGCAATTATAACCTCTGTTTACCCACCACAGGAAAGGGGTAAAGCTATAGGGATAAATATAGCTACAGTTTACATTGCATTGTCACTTGGACCGGTCCTGGGAGGGGTTATGACCCAATATCTGGGATGGAGAAGTTTGTTCTATGCCATGATCCCACTGGGTATTGTGATTATAGCGCTGACCTACTGGAAATTGAATGATGAATGGGCTGAATGTAAAGGGGAAAAATTCGATATTAAAGGTTCAATATTTTACAGTATCGTTCTGGTAATGGTGATGTATGGATTTTCAACACTACCCAGTACAACAGGAATAATTCTCTTAGTTGCAGGTATTATAGGATTCATAGGATTCTTGATGTTTGAATTAAGGTTAGAATATCCTGTACTCAATGTAAAATTGTTCAAAAATAGAAGTTTTGCATTTTCAAACCTTGCAGCCCTTATCAATTACAGTGCAACCTTTGCAGTCACATTTCTGTTAAGTCTTTACCTACAGTACATCAAAGCATTGGATCCATTATCCGCCGGCTTGATACTAGTTGCACAACCAGTTATGATGGCCATATTTGCACCTATAGCCGGTAGACTATCTGACAAGTTCGTTCCACAGAAATTAGCTGCTTTTGGAATGGTATTATCCACAATTGGCCTTTTCTTATTTGTCTTTTTAGACCAAACAACCAGTATTGCATTTATAACAGTTGGATTGTTAATTATTGGAACTGGATTCGGATTCTTCTCATCACCCAACACCAACGCAATCATGGGATCTGTTGAAAGAAGATTTTACGGTGTTGCATCAGCCATGGTAAGTACCATGCGCCTTTTAGGCCAAACTTTCAGTATGGGACTTGCACTGATGGTATTTGCAATTTTCATTGGAAATGTCCAGATAACCACATCACAGTACCCTGCACTATTAAGCAGTATACGAACAGTTTTCTTAATATGCACAATACTATGCTTTATCGGAATTTTCGCGGCATTAACACGTCAAAAAACCAAAAACCCAGATAACTAATAGGGTTTTATTTAAATTGATAAATGTTTAAAATGGTAGAATCAATAGAAACGGTTCTAAATAACATATGATTTGGCTACAACAGCTTAGAAGTAACAAGAAACATTTTGATTCTATGATAATTATTTTATCTAGATCATGAAATGCACTTAAAAAAAAAAAATGTAGATATTTCAAAAAGTTAAATAATACAACTCTAATTATGAAGTTTTTTCATTTACATGTTTATTTCTTTATAAATTAGATTGGAAACCAAAAAGGAAGTGAATTGTAAATCTAATTTTTGAACATATTAGAGCTGGTTAATTATTTAAAGTTTATTTCTTTATAAATTAATTCTCAATGGATTTATATTGGTTTTATACTGTTTAATATAGTGTTAAAATTGGATGTTTCATTATTAAATTCATTTATTGGAGTTTGATAATCTATTATAAACGTTTTACCATTTTTTTCAAATGTTATAGTTCCATACATTAACAGATCAGATTTGTATGTTATTTCTTTTGCTGTTGTATTGTCTATCGTTCTTGTTGTGTTGGAAACTATGCTTAAATTATCCACAGGAGGTATACCCGGGTTGATGCCGGTTTCTAGAATAGTTTGTATTGTTAGTTGAGTATTTGTATCAGAATTTTTAAGAAACAATAAAATTCCTCCGGTATCATTATGTACTGTCCAATCTGAAGGATAATTTACACTTATTCCATTTCCTGAGTAATTCTTTATAGTGGTATTATTACTATTATTTGATATACATCCAGATATCGCCACAAAAGCTAAAATGATAATAAATATCGGAACAATTGATTTTTTATTCGTTTAAAATTCCCCCACATTAAAAATGCATATTATTTTACAAGTTCGATGAATAATATATCCAATTAGATATATAAACTCTTTAAGCCAACAACAATATATAATCCGGCCATAGGGATCCACACAACATTTGTAAAAACATATAATTTCTTTTATTTCTACGATTTGAGACTTCAATCTAATGTCACTCTTTTTGTTTTGTGTAAATCGAACCTAAAACATCAATATGAATTAATAATAAAATTTTTCTATGATATGATTTTTCCAGAAATTTTATCAAAATATGAAATCACTATACTAAAACATTAAATATGATTTATCATATAATAATGAATGTTATGTATTGATATGAAAAAATTTGGAGTATTTAATATGGATAAACTTTACGAAGGTAATGCATTCTATGGAACAGTTAAAGTGGGAGAGCGCGGACAGATAGTTATTCCTAAAAAAGCTAGAGAACATTATGATATTAAACCCGGTGACAGTTTAATGATATACAGCAATAATGATAGGATATTCAAAATAGTTAAAGAAGATTTAGTCAGATCTATAGCCATTGAAATATTAGAAACCGTGGATAATAAAAGTAGAGGCTAAAATTTATGTATAACAGAATATTATTACCCATAGATGGATCAAACCATTCAAAACTAGCAGCAAAACACGCTATAGATATTACAGATAGGTATAATGGAGACATAACGGTTTTATTTGTTATTGAGCCTAATTATCCGAGTCTCCCTGTTTTACCAATTGCAACTTTACCAACCCCCGATGATAATTATTACGACGAACTCAGAGATGAAGGAAACAGAATCATCGAGGAATTCAAAGTCGAGATAGAAAAAAATCAGTTAGGCGGTAAATGTCAGAATATTAATTTCAACACCATCATTAGAGAAGGTAAACCTCACATCGAGATTCTTGAAACAATGAAGGAAGAAAATTTTGATTTATTAGTAATGGGTGCCTCCAGTAGACACAGTACCATTGAAAGATTAACACTGGGAAGCGTGACCGAAATGGTGATAAGAGAATCTAAAATCCCAGTCATGATAATCCCTTGAAAATTATTTTAATAGAAAAATTTATGATATTTACAAATAAAAAAAAATAGGAGTTGTTCCTTTGGAATATAAATGGATAGCTATGATAGGCGTTATAATAGCCTCTTTAATGGGAAGTATAAATATGAGTATCGTCATGATAGCTCTTCCCGCAATTTTTAATGGTATCCATATTAATCCTTTAAATTCATTTCAATATCTATTATGGATATTAATGGGTTATGGATTGGTTACAGCAACGTTATTATTAAGTTTTGGCCGTTTATCAGATATGTATGGAAGAGTGAAGATGTTCCAGTTGGGTTTTTTAATATTTTCAATTGGATCTATTTTATTATACCTAACACCATCTACTGGTGATATGGGTGCTATTGAAATAATAGTATTTAGATTAGTTCAAGCTGTTGGTGCTGCATTCTTCATGGCAAACAGTGCAGCCATTCTTACCGATGCATTTCCATCAAATGAACGTGGAAAAGCTTTGGGCATAAACACTGTTGCTGTTATGGCTGGAATGTTTTTAGGATTAATTATTGGAGGAGTGCTCGCTGTATTTGACTGGAGATATGTATTCTTGGTCAGCGTTCCATTCGGACTTTTAGGAACTGTATGGGCCTATTACAAACTCAAGGAAATATCTGTAAAAGCTGAAAAAACGAAAATAGACTTGGTGGGTAACGCAACATTTCTCATGGGCATCACTCTCATATTAGTAGGTGTAACCTACGGATTAATACCGTACGGTAGTAGTTCTATGGGCTGGACCAACCCTTGGGTAATAGCTTCAATATTATTAGGATTTATCTCTATGATCCTCTTCGGATTTGTTGAAAGTCGGGTTGAATCTCCTATGTTCAGGTTAGATCTATTCAAAAATAAGAGTTTTGCATATGCAAATCTAGCAGGACTATTAGGGGCTTTGGGCCGTGGTGGGGTAATGTTTATGATAATATTATTACTCCAGGGCATATATCTCCCATTACATGGTTACAGTTACAGTTCCACCCCATTTTGGGGCGGTATCTATATGTTACCTTTAACAGCCGGAATAATCATATTCGGACCACTTTCAGGTGTTTTATCCGATAGATATGGTCCAAGATGGATAGCAACTGGTGGAATGATTGTTACTGCATTTGCATTCCTATTCCTAGCTGCTCTACCATATGATTTCACATATTTAGTATTTGGTTTAGCAATGTTTGTTATGGGAATGGGATTTGGTATGTTCGGTGCACCAAACAGTGCATCTATAATGAATTCTGTGCCCTCGGAGGATAGAGGTATAGCATCTGGAATGATGTACACCATAAACAATACTGCACAAACAGCTAGTATGGCAATATTTTTCACCATAATTATAGTTGGCATAACCCAAAGGTTCCCTGAAGCTATGACTGCATCATTATCAAGTATAGGTGCTGTTTATTTAGCTCCTGCTTTGAGTAATATTCCACCTACAGCAGCTTTGTTCTCAGCATTTTTAGGTTACAACCCTGTAAATTCAATATTAAGTGCTTTACCAATCCCTATTGTGGCCCATATACCTCAAACAACATTAAATACTTTGACTGGTATAACATGGTTCCCACAAACCCTTCAAAACGCTTTTGTACCTTCACTTAGGACATCATTCTATATTGGAGCACTACTATCCATTATTGCCGCCATATTATCGGCTTTAAGGGGTGGAAAATATATTCATGAACATGAGATTATCAGAACAAGTACAAAAATAAATTTAAACCCCGAATCTGAATCTGAAAAAGCCGATTAAAAAATAGAAAAATAGAATTTAAGTTAAGATTTGTTAAAAAAGAAATTTAATAAAAAAATCAATTACTTTCTTTTTTTTAGGATTATTTGGCTTTAGATGATTGTTTCCCGCGGATAAGGTGGATTATCATGTCTTTTATCGATATTTTTGAGATCTTGTTTACTATTGTCTCATCCCATCCTATGTATATTACCACCAATGCGGATAATATTCCCACAAGTGCGCCAAATATAACGTCTAAAGGATAATGTACACCTATATACACCCTTGAAAATGCTATTAATGATGCAAATGCAAGTACCGGATAGAGTAATCTGTAGGATTTGCCCTTAATGTGTAAGCGATATTTCAATCCAATCACCATCATAACGGCAAATGATGATGCTGAATGTCCCGATGGGAACCCATAAGCTTCACTTTCAGAAACTAATTGGATAACATTGGGCAGTACAGTGAACGGCCTTGGTTCCGCGACAATGATTTTTAATAGATATACCGCTACATTAGCAAGGAAAAGAGCAGCCAATCCAATTAATGCAATCTTCCTAGTATTTTCACCGCCAAAAATGTACATTAGTACACAAATAATAGCCATAGCAGTTAAACTTCCAAAATTAGTTATAGCCGGCATTAAAAAATCAAAATATGGATTGCTTAGACCATTATTAATAAAATAAAATAACAACGTATTTTGATATAATATCCAAGAAATTAACGAACTCATAGTGTATAAACCCTCTAATAATTTTTAATATATATTCATAAAGTTTAATAATTCATAATAAGAATTTTAACTAGAATAATAATTTAATTTATTCATATATAAAACTATTCAGAGTAACTGTTTACAAATGGTAATAATTTTATAAAAACAAATTAAATCCAATCAAACTTTAAAAAAAAATTATTAGGTTAATGGAAGGATTTAATGGGAACTGTTAAATTTTTATTCTGAGTTTTGGGAACTTTGATTTGTTTGTTGTCCTTTGGATCTTGAAGTTATATCAGTCGGATATTATTGATTCTCCTTCTTCCTTTTTTACCCTTATAATATGGTCTGCTGCCTCTTCAATATCGGGATCGTGGGTTACAATTATCATCTGTGGAATTATTGACATCTTCTTTAGAAGTTCAATTAATTCCTGACGTCTATATGCATCAAGATGAATTGTTGGTTCATCAAGCATTATCAACTCTAAATTTCCACCAGACAATGTTTGTGTAATTCCAAGTCTTAATGCCAAGGCCACAACAATTTTTTCACCACCACTTATCATGTCAAGATTACTTTCCCCTGACGGCCCGAACACTGTCACATCATAATCCTCGTCCAGTTTTATATCAGAGTACTCAAAGTTAAATTTTTCAAAGAAATCTCTGGTATGCTGCTCGATTATTGGTCTTGAAATATTTCTAAGATCCTTCTGAACCCCATCTTTACCGTAAATATCCCTTATATGATCCAACAGTTTTAGAAAATCCTTGAGATTCCTAACTTCCATCTCAAAGTTTTTATAGGATTTAAGTTTAATTTCAAGCCCATCAAGATAACTATCTAACCCGCTTTTCCTTCCAATCAATCCCTGTTTTTTACCGTTTAATTCAGAAAATTCACCGTTTTTTAAAGCCAGATCATTTTTGATTTTCCCATGGATTTCCTCGTTGTAATCCCCCTCATTTACATCGTGTACCAGCTTATCAAGTTTCACCTTTTCCTCTTCCAAATTTTGGTTGACCTGTTCACTTCTGTTCATCAGATTGTCCTTTTGATCAACTGCTCCTGACAGCTGCTGGTATGTTTGATTTAGATCCTCAAGGTACTGTATCTCATTATCCAGATTTTCCACACTACCTTCTGTTGCCTCGATCAATGATGTTACCTGCTCTTTAAGAACATTTTCATCGCCATCTATTGTTAAAAGTTGATCCTGTAATTCAATGGGATTTCCAAGTGAATTCAAAGACCCTTCAACAATCAAATATCTTTCATAACCTGGTTTAATCTCCTGTAACCCATTCTTTTTAAGAGTTAACAGGCTATCAATCTCATTTAAAGTTGAAACTTCGTCTTCCAAACCTTTAATATTATCTTTAAGGGTCATCAGTTCTCTACGGCCCTCTTCAAGATTTTGAAGTTGTTCCATGAGCAGTTCAATATTCACAGACTGGATATTGTTCTGTTTTACATTTAGGGCCTGTTTTTCAGATTGTAAACCTTTCAATTCACCTTTCAGCTCGCCCATCCTATTTCTGTTGGTTTCAATCTGGGAGTTATAGTCGCTTATGAGTTCAGTCCTTTTATCAGAATCAATAGGAGATTTACAAACAGGACACTGATCCTTAACATTCTCTAATTCCCCTATAGGTTTTTTTAGATTATTATTCTGAATTTCAAGGTTAGATATTTCCTTTTCAATATTATTTATCCTATCGGTAATGGTTTCTATTTTACCCTCTAGTTCGGGTTTGGTTGTTTTTATATATGCTTCCAGTTCCTCGACTACACTGTAGTTGGTTCCTATTTTTTGGTTATATTCCTGTATTACGTTCACTATTTTACTGTGGGACAGATTCATCTTGTTAATGGTTTGTTTTCGGTTGTTCTGATTCTGGTTCATCAGGTCCCGTGATCCTTCGAAGGGTTTTCTTTTAGTATCTAATTCTCTTATTTCATTGGATAATTCTGAATATTCGATATAAAATTTTTTATTATCTTCTAGAACAGATTTATATTCCTCTATTTTTTCCAAAACATCAATGAGTTGTTTTTTATTTTTTTGTAGCTGCTTCAAATTTTCCAGGGATTGTTTTAATGTCTTTAAAACCTTTAATTTAGATAATTTTGGTTTAATAATTTTTATTTCATCTTCTTTAATTATTATATCGGTTATTTGTTTATTTAAATGGGTTTGATCCAGTTGTAAGTTGTTTATTATCTGTTTTTTAGATTCTATACTATTTATGGCCCTATCATATACTGATTTATCATGGTCAAGCGAACTGTTTTCTTTGTTTAGTTGAACCAATTCTTCGTTGATTTTTTCGATTTTCTGCGATATTTCTTGTATATCTTGATGAATCGTATTTTTTTCTTCTTTCTTTACACTTATTTCACTATTTAGGCCGTCTAGACCTTCTAGTTTTCCATCTAATCTTATTTTTTGCATTTCATACTGGTTCATTAGTGGCAGCATATTTTTCCATGCTTTTTCAAGTGATTCTATGCCTAAAAGTTTTCCAATAACCTGTTTTTTCTCTGATGGTGTTTTATTTACAAGGTTAGCTATTTCACCCTGCCTTACATAGACTGCATTTAGGAATAGGTCACCATCCATCTCAAGCAGTCCTTGAACATCGTCTGTAACCTGTTTATCCCCGGTTGAGAGTGGTTGAAATCCTTCTCCTTCTTTTATCTCTAGTTTAGCCCTTGAAGAATTTTTAGTCCTCTCCCTTAATACCCTATAAGTTCTTCCACTTGATGTGAATTCCAGTTCTACAGACATTTTATTCTGTCCCGCTGGATTTTGGTGATCTGTTCTTATGAGCTGTTCTATTTTTTTACCCGAATGCTGTTTAAAAAGTGCAAAACTAACAGCTTCAAGGATACTGGACTTTCCTGCCCCATTATCCCCCATTATTATGGATATTCCAGTGTTAAATTCTATTTTAGTATCCCTGTGGGACTTGAAATTTTTAATTGCAATGCTTTCAATTATCATACAGCCCCTCGTAGAAATTTTTAGCTAAATCTGTTGCTCTAGCATTATCTCCCTCAGACATCTCTTTATAGAGATCAATGGCAAGTTCTGATACTTCTTCATTTTTAAATTCCTCTAAACTTCCCCTGATCATCTTCTTTATATCCAGAGCATCTCTCGGCATGTTGGTTAGGTTTGGTGTATTTTCCAGCACATCTGGAAGATATTTAGGTCTTACAGAGAGACAATTGTTTGAGAATGCTTTGTTAAGTTTTTCATATACCTCTGATCTGCTGAAGTTTCCCCCATGGACTGTTAGGTTCAGTATGGGTTTTTTATCCAAGGTTTTTATGTGGTTGTTTATGTTGGTTATCTCTTCTTGAAGCTCTGAGTACTTTATATTCTCTTTGATAAACTCTCGGGGCAGTTTAAGGTTGATTTTTTCTATTTCAGGTTGATCTCCATCTAGATCTACCAGGTAAAATCCTTTACCATTCTTTTTATATCCCTCTAATTCATTTGAACGCCATACCTCGGTTGAGCCTGGATAGGCTAGTTTTCCCTCTCCAAAATCATCCACAATACGTTCGTGTATATGGCCGAATGCACAGTAATTGAATGTTTTAGGTATATCCCCAATTTTTATCTCGTATTCATAGGGCAGGTAAAGGTCTATTCCCTGATGAACTACTAGAACCCTTTTTTTATGGTTTTGTGAGGCTTTCTCTACATTTTCCAACCTTTCTATAAGATCTTTTGAGTTGTACTTGGAGGCGTAGGGTGCTCCTCCTATAAACACATCCCCCTCAGTGTAATATGGATTTTTTGGACTTATGAGTTTTAATCCAAAGTCTTTATATAATATTTGGGGCGGTAGGGCATTTTTTCTCATTACAATATCATGATTTCCTGCCGTTGCATATATAGGGATTTTTTCGTTTTTAAGTCTTAAAATACCTTTTTGTGCCGTTAACAAAGCCTTTGTTGGCGGTCTTGAATATTCAAATAAATCACCCGAATGAACTACAAAATCTGGCCGTTCTTTAACTGTTTCTTCTATTATATCGTCAAAAACTTCCAAGAAATCATTTTCCCGTTCTGTAAGTCCGTACTGTCTATATCCCAGGTGTGTGTCGGCCATGTGTATGAACTGCATCTAATAGTCTCCCCCTAATTGCTCATATTCCATTCTCTGATTCTTGCGGATTTCTTTCTCTTTTTGATGAGATTTTGACCATTCCTCTACTATGTTTAAATCTCCGCCGGTTATTTTACCCTTGAATTCATCAATTTTTACAAGTGTTGGTATTTTGGTCATGAGGCCGAGTACTATGGCCTCTCCAATGTTTAGGGAGGGTAGCTGTGCTATTAGATCATCGCTTAGGTTTTCACTTGCACGTTGTACATGGCTCTGGTCGGTTGGTTCTACTAATCTGAGTATGATCATGTTATTTGCCTGTGACAGTGCATCAGAATCTAATGATTTTGGACTCTGACTCACCATGCACAGTCCAACAGAAAATTTACGTCCTTCTCTTGCTATTCTGCTAATCCATAGTTTGGATTCTGTTTTTCTGTTTTGTGGTGCTAGGATGTGTGCTTCTTCAAGTATTAGGAATATTGGAAATTTTAATCCTTTTCCTGTTCTTAAAAAGTCTTTTCTACTCTTTAGTACTGTTCTTAGTATATGGCTTACAACCACGTCCGATGCAAATTCATCTACTGAGCCCAGGTCTAGGATGTTTGCATTTCCCACTTTGATGTTGTCGATTACATCCTTTGCCTCAAGACTTAATATGTTGCCGTACTTATCCTTCATGTGCTCTACTTTATTCAGTACATCAGTGATTGATTTTCTGTCCGATGCTGTGGATGATTTGCCTTCGGATTCATCTGGTTCTTCGAGTAACCATGATTCTAGTTTGGTTAGTATGAGTCCTATAAAATCTTTTCCACCCGTTCCTTTCTTGAGATCTTTCTGTGCTAATCTGTACGCTTTTCTGAAGTATCTTTCCTGTACATAGGCATTTGGTGGTATGTTTGATAATTTTTTTATTTCACCAAATGTCATGTAAATAGGGTTTATGAGGGGTTTTATCAGGTTAACCTTGCCGTTTCCAAATTTGGTATTGGTGTATTCCGAGTGCATATCAAAGATCAGTACACTTCCGTTGACATTTAAAAGACCGTCAACTATGACTGATACAGTGTTTGATTTACCTGCTCCTGTCATTGCAAGGACTGCAAGATGTCTTGATACCATTTTATTGATGTTAACTTCTACTGAAACTTCTTCTTGTGTTATGAGGTTTCCGAGTTTTAGTCCGTAATCTCCTACTTGGAATATTTCCTTTAAAATCTTTGAATCTGCTACTTTTATTTCTGTTCCTGGTGGTGCTGGCGTTCTTGGAATTCTTAGTTCGTTATCAACATCACCCAATATTCTAACTGTTCCTTTGACGTAATGGTCATCGCCCTCTATCATCCTAATTTTTTCAATAGTTTTAGGGTCATATATTTCATTATTTATTGATACACTTCCCCTTACAAGGGCTTCTATCATTCCCAGTACTTTTTTTCCATCGTAATCCAGTGTAACATATTCCCCTACCTGGGGCATTTTCTTGGAGATGAAGCTCACATCCACCAGTGTGGTTTCTCCTATGCACCTTCCAATCACTCCATCGTTACTCATAACATTTCCCTCCCGCTCTTCTCCATGAATCCAATTATCTTTGAAAGCCTGTCCAGATCAATTTTTCTTATTACCACATCATAATGGGCCTTTTTAAGTAATAAAGGATATCCTTCGGCACTTTTACTCTTTATTCTGGTTAATAATTCTTTGATTTGCTCTTCATCGGCCTTGTACGGCAGTTCAAACTTTAAAATGTTTTTATAATTCTCGAGTCGGGCATAGAATATTGTGAAGGTTAAATCTTGGAAGAATTTATTTTCAACAGGAAAATCTTCTCTTTTAAGGTCTTTGGGGCTCAGATACCTTGGTGTCGAATATCCCTCGTTTTTACTGTGCCTGTCAAATAATGCCATGTCTGGTATGTCCGATTCAAAATATTCATTGCTTGTCGATGTTTTTGAAATTGCAACGACTTCATTCTTATTTTCTAATAATTTACATATAACCAATAAGTTTTCCAGATGTTCAAGATAGATCATTGCATCTATCTTGTTTTCAAATTCATCTTCTATGGATTTTGAAAATTTGGATGATGTTATCGAAACATTAGAATCTTCTAATCCTTGTTTCAATTCACTTTCTAGTTTAGAATGATAGTTGTATTTAATTTTTTCTTTCAACTGATTTTTAAGCTTGTTTTCGAGTGGGAATGGCCTTATTAAGTTTCCAAGTATCGATCCGTCGAATAGGAGGATTTGGATATCGTATTTTTTAAATGCTTTCAGGGCATTTTTTATCTCAAATATACCCATATAGCCCCTTAAACGATCTTCAACATGCCTGTGGTGGGGGATTATATCTATTTCAGAGCTTTCAATTGCACTGAGTTTGTTGTTGTACACAAGACATTCTGCATCTATTGCGTAGAATATGAAACTCATAAAATTTTTTTTGTTGATGCTACCATCGCCGGCACATATGGTCACTTCAATATCCTTTTCAAGTATAGAATATTCTCTCCAGTCCTTTGATGGATCTACTTCTAAATTATCGAAATCCGTGGATATTTTCGTGTTTATATTATCCTTCTTCTTTAATGCCTTTTCATACAGCGAATCCAGCATATTATGAACCATCCCATCCTTTTTTTGTATTTATATTGAGGATAAATTGTTTATATTAAGATTCTTTTTTATATCTAAAATATTTCACTTGGTTTATCTGTAATTTGATTATTTATTTTTATAGCATTTAAGAATCTGTTAAATGATATATTAACAGTTTAAATATTGGTATTATGTAAAATTGAATATTATATAATGATGATTTTTTTTAATTCTATGGGGGAAATCTTTAATATATATGTTTTACTACTTTTTTTATTATGCTTCACATAACCCGAAAGGAAAATATGGTCTTAAACCAGATTAAATACTTTCAAAATGAATATAAGAATGGTGTTCCCTACAGAATTCTTAAGTTAGATCTTGATCTGTCTGAAATGGATCTTAAGGATATTCTTATGCTGTTAGATGAGAAGGAGATTGTATCTTATAGGGATGGTAATGTTACAATCCTCAGAACCGATGAAATTAATGTTTGTGAGAATGTTGCCGTTGTTAAGAAGGAAATACTTAACCAAACAGAGGAAAAGGCATTTGAAATTATCAAGGAAGTTGCNNAGTATCAGAACCTATAAGATGATACTGGCTCTGGAAAATAAAAAACTTATTAAGAAGATTCAACGCCCCGATGGAGAGTATTTTACCATCAATTTTTAATATCCGGATAATTTTTTTCTATTTTATCTTTACCATAAATATTTCCGTTTTTTTTCTTAAAAATCCTGATCGTCTACCATGTATAAAAAAACATCACTTAACTTTAATCCAGTTAAATAATAATAAAATGGATTGATCTGGATATAAAACCTTAATTAATATGAGAAAAAATTTCTAAAAAAGAGTTAAATTACGGGACAATCCCCAAAAAAAAATGAAATTCGATTATTTAGGTCCTTATGGTGCATCTAACGGTACTATTTTTGCAAGTTGTGCGGATGAACTGTTAAAAACCTCTCTGTAACTGCCGGTTGTATATCCTCCGTCTATTACATCTTTTGGATCGTGTATTATACCCATATTGATTTTCCCTGTGTATGTTATGGTTTTGTTATTGATTTGTTCTGTTCCATGGGATATGCCCGCCACATTCATTCCAGTTTTTACACCATTTGCATTTCGATAATTAATTTCGGTAATTACCGAAGTCCGATTATAATAAGTTCCAAAAGTTTTAGATGTGATTACACTTTTAACAACCTGATAAGTTCCATGGAAAGATTTGTATGACATTTTAGTTGTACTATTAACTGTTGCAACTAATTTACCATTTAAATAATATTTTAAAGTTTTTATAGCATTATTTAATATTTGTTGTCCATGTACATAGGAAACTTGGAATGTTCCACTTCCCACAATCTTCATTGAAGGTCCGTCATTACCTGCAATTTTCATTACTGCACTATTAGTACCGATTGTCTCATTTGCATTATAATAATAATCACCATAACTTTCATAAATGGTCATTGATTTCACAATATTATCATAAGCAACAGCAGTTATATCCTTATTATATCCTTGAACATCTTTTCCTTTGACTTTCAATGTTACATACAGGCCATAACCATATTTTCCGTTTTTCATATTCTGTGTTGCAGATGTCTGTAATGTAGAAGGTACATTATTAGTTGTTATAGTGAGTATTTTTCCATCAGATGAAAAATTAACTCCCGCTGCTGAAACAGCTCCACACATCATTATAGCCAATAAAAAAGTACAAATAGTAAATATCTTCCTATTTTTTATATTATCCAATTGTTTCGCCCCCAATATTCTTAATTATGAGATACTAATATTTTAACTATTATTATATTTTACTATTCCAAGTATTATCATAAAAGGAAAAATAAAAACTCGGATGTATAGATTTGATCGCATAATCTTTAAGAATTTTTAAGATTTCCGATTTTATTCATATATTTATCAAATTCACGTTAATATGTTGGTTGTTTTGTTCTTTTTTGTTGTTTTTAGACCATTTTAATGTAATATAATAAAATTTATTACATAAAAAAAGAATTTAGACCATTTAATGATTGTTTATCGTTTTTAAAAGTATTAGATAAAAAATATTATTTTGATATGTATTGGATTTTGGAATAGTTGCCCAATTAAGATCATGTTGATGTAGGGCTTTGTAACATTTAACTCCAATTGCACAATCTCGTTAGAAGAGAATTGATGCTCATCAATTTATATATGAATTCATTATTGAAGTCCTAGAATAATGGTATGATTATTGGTTTAAAGTTAACTGGATTTGAATGGTAAAATTTTATTATTTTTAAGATCGAGAATTTCTTAATTTATGGATATATTTATAAAAAAAATTATTTAAAATGTTCAATTGGAATCTGGTATTCAAAAATTAAATAAGTTAAAAAAAATAGAGTTAGGGATCAAAATTTATTTATTAATGATTTATTGTGGATTTATTTTGGTACGCCCTCTATACAGAAGTATTCTATTGGATCGTTGTTGGCTAAATTATTCTCTAACCACACAGGACATTGCGTACATTTACAAAGTTCTCTGCTTGCAAGATCTGTACATGTGGCCTTTCCGAATGCACAGTAAACCAGTACAAGGTCTTCGGGCTTAAGAATATCCTTAATATCTCCTTCTTCCTTCAATTTTTCATTTATAATATCCAGTTTATCCTTAGAACATTTACTGTCTATTTGGACCGGACATTCAGCACATAGACATTTGTTAATATTATTCCTGTTTAATTCTACAGATTGGTCAGTATTTGTCATGAATTTTCCCCCACATATTTCTGTATTATTATTTGTAAGGGGAATTATTTAATTTTATTTTTTTTAAATTAATTTTTAGTCATTCTATTTGATCATATTTTTTAGAAGAATGTACGATAATACTATTACCCATACCATGAACAGAAATATGGTTATTCTCTCAAATAATCCACCAATAGGACTATTATTTGCAATTGAAGCTGCTCCCGCCCCTCCAGAAATAAAGATGAATATGGCTGTTATGTACGAGTACCATGAAAATATTTTCATATTTATATAACTTCTAGAGCTCAAACCTATCAATATTATTGATATAATGGTCATTGCCGCTGTTATTCCTGATAATATTATATTGAGCATGCCATTCAAAGTTCCAGGTGCACCTCTTGGGTCTTGTGTAAAAACCAAAACCATTAAGCCCAATATCCCAATAACTGCCAGCATAATTGTTGCGGCATTATATTTTTTTGAGTTAATTTTAGTATCTAAATAAGCTCCTATTCCAAATATGATTATAAATAAATTANNGGGCATTTGCCATACTGAGTTCGCTTATAGAATTATAAAGAGCACTATAATCATGTCTTAATGCCCCTCCAATAAAGACTGCCAGAATATAAACAACAGGACCAATGATTCCAAATATTGGATAAATCTTTTTCATTGTATAATGCCTCATATTTATCTTTATATCTTAGAGTTTTAGGTAGATTTGAAATTTTATTCTTCACAAAATTCAATAGAGATATAATTTTAGGTTAAATGGATATTCTTAACAGCATTCCCCTAAAAAAATTAGTAAGTATAGCTTCATTCTATCTGATGATAATATTTCTTTATTTTTGTTTTATACCCCATGGCACCCAGATGATAACTTCTAAAATTGCAACAATTGCTATTGAAGCCAGGAATATTCCTATATTTTGGATTATATTATAATTCGTAGCATAATAAAACAGCCAAAAGGCTAAAAATAGAAGCCAAATAAATGCAATGGCTATAGATACATATATACGAAGAGTTGGAACCTTATTTTCATTATCCATTTTTAATACACCCTTAATATTCCTATATGTTTTAAATATATTTAAAAATTTTCCTTGATAATGGTTGGAATAGGAATAGTTGGGTGAATAGTCTTGGGAATAATTACTTTTTATGAAAAAATTACTTGAGTCGGGAGGTTCTAAATAATATTGAATAGTAGTTTTTGAATTTGTGTGTAATATAATTGTTATCTATCAAGTTTGGTGCATTGTTTTGATACTAAAAATACAGCCCGAAGCTCCTTTTAACTTAGATTTAAGTGCTAAAATATTTTCTAACGGTGATCCCCAGATTCAGAAATATGAAAATGGTTATTATTGGCAAGTAATACGTTTAAATGACAAGCTTGTGCTGGTTACTGTGAGCTCATCCGGATCTGTAGATGCGCCGGAGCTTACAGTGAATGTGAAACCCGATACAAATATGGATACTGGTGATTGTCAGCTTGTTAAACAGATTGTTACTTCTATCTTTAACTTGAATTTTAATCTGTTAAATTTTTACAAAGACATGAAGACCGATAAATTAATTTCTACGTTGACAACGCAACTTAGAGGTTTAAACAGTACTAGGACCCCCACATTCTTTGAAGCCATTGTTTCTTCCATTATTGAACAGCAAATATCGTTAAAAGCAGCCAAAAGTATTGAAACACACATGATAAAAACCTTTGGAGATGCACTGAAAGTGAATAATACGACTTATTATGCATTTCCAACTCCTGAAACCCTTTCCAATTTGGAGAAGGACGATCTTCGTGGTGTTGGTTTGAGTTTCAGAAAAGCTGAGTATGTTATTGGTCTTTCTAAAAATATTGTTAATGATGAAGTGGATTTAGAGGCGTTAAAATCTATGGATACACAGGATGTTATTAATGAACTCTCAGCTATTCGTGGTATTGGTGAATGGACCGCGGAATTTTCTGTTATAAAAGGCCTTCACAGACTGGTAGTGGTACCAACAGAGGATATTGGTCTAAGAAGAGTTATATCACACTATTACAACAATGGTAACCCTGTTTCTTCCGATGAAATAAATGCGATTGCCTATAATTGGGGGAAATGGAGCGGTCTGGCCATTTTTTATTTAGTTATTGCAGATTTAATGTCTATAAAAATTTAATATTATTGATTCAAAATGATTGTGAAACTTTATTTTATATGCAGGTCATACATTGGTTTATGATACTGATAGTTGGTGGTGCCGGTTATATCGGCGCGCATATTAACAAACAACTTAACCTCAACAGTTATGAAACTGTTGTTTTTGATAATCTGAGTTATGGTCACGAAGATTTTATTAAATGGGGTACTTTTGAACGTGGAGATCTGGGAGATGTTGACGATATCCGCAGAATATTTGAAAAGTATCCTATAAGTGCTGTAATGCATTTTGCGGCTTTTACATTTGTTGGAGAGTCGGTTGAAGATCCTCAGAGATATTATAGGAATAATGTTTGTAACACCCTTAACCTGCTTCAAGTTATGCTTGAATTTAATGTTAAGAGGTTGGTTTTTTCCTCTACCTGTGCAACCTACGGAGATCCTGTGGAGATACCCATTACCGAACAGCATCCACAAAATCCTATAAGTCCCTATGGACGTGGAAAGTTAATGGTTGAAAATGTACTTTCAGATTATAGTCGTGCATATAATCTACGCTATGTATCTTTAAGATATTTCAATGCTGCAGGCGCAGATCCAGATGCGGATATTGGTGAACTTCACAATCCTGAAACCCATCTGATACCTTTAATACTCGATGCAGCTTCGGGTCAAAGGGACAGTATCAAAATATTTGGTACAGATTACAGCACCCCCGATGGTACTTGTATCAGGGATTATGTACATGTAACTGACCTGGCAGCTGCCCATTTAAAGGCTCTCCAGTACCTTGAAGATGGCGGAAAAAGTGATTATTTCAATCTTGGAAATGGGAATGGATTTTCTGTTAAGGAAGTTATTGAGAAATCCAAGGAGATAACTGGCCATAACATAAAAGCTGTTGAAGATGTAAGACGTCCCGGAGATCCTCCTATACTGGTGGGAAGTTCTGATAAAATCCATAAAATATTGGGATGGGAACCAAAGTATGATGATCTGTCCCTGATAATAGAAACAGCATGGAAATGGCATCAAAAAGAGAAAAAATGAGTTAATATATAATTTATTTAATTAAATATTTTTCTTGTTGTATAGGTCTGGATGTACTTTAACACTTAACAATCTCTGCCATGTAACTTCTTAAATCTTCTCCTACCTCAGGATCTTCCAGTGCTATTTCTATGGAACTTTTAAGCCATTCAACAGTGTTTCCTATGTCATATATTTTGCCTTCAAATACATGGCCGTATATTTTGTCTAGGGATTTCATTGCATCTGTGAGTTGTATTTCCCCACCAACACCAGGTGTTAGGTGTTCTATATGGTCAAATATTTCGGGTGTGAGTATATATCTGCCTGTTATTGCGAGGTTTGATGGTGCTTCACTGAGTTTTGGTTTTTCAACAAGGTCTTCAATTTCATAAAGATTCTCTGAAACCTTATTTCCCTTAATTATACCATATCTCTCAACTTTTTTATCTGGAACCTTTTCTATTGCAATTGTTGATGCACCGTACTTATTGTAAATATCGACTAGTTGTTGTGTACATGGTACATTCGATTTGGCGATTGTATCTCCTAAAAGCACTGCAAATGCATCTCCATCCACATGTTTTTTTGCACATAGAATAGCATCTCCTAGTCCATTCTGTTTCTTCTGCCTTACGTAATAAATATCTGCCATCTCAGATATGGCCTCTATTTCATGGAGGTTTTCAGTTTTCCCACAGTTTCTCAGGAAATATTCGAGTTCAAATGATTTATCAAAATGGTCTTCTATNNGCCTCTTCAACCACATATTGTATGGTTGGTTTGTTAAAAACCGGCAACATTTCCTTTGGTTGTGCTTTTGTGGCCGGTAAAAATCTTGTACCAAGCCCTGCAGCAGGTATAACAGCTTTCATATATGATCACCCACATAAATTTTGATTAATTTGAAGTTTGTAGAATTTTATTTAAAATATTTATTTATTCTTTATAACTTTAGTATAAATTAAAACATATTAATGGTAATGGTTTAATAGGAATGGAATATATAAAATTTTTGAGCAATCTAATGGTGTTTAGAATGATTGAAGGTGTGAAAACTAAAAATCTTAGGGTGATCCCCGATGAAAGGGGATGGCTTATGGAAATATTAAGGTGTGATGAGGATTTGTATGAAAAGTTTGGTCAAGTCTACATTAGTACAGCATGCCCTGAAGTTGTTAAAGCATGGCATCTCCACAGAAAACAAAAAGACAACTTCACATGCTTAAATGGGATGGTTAAAGTTGTTCTTTACGATGTTAGGAAAAATTCCCTAACCTATGGTGAGTTAAACGAATTTTTTATCGGAGAGAAAAATCCACTCCTGATAAGTATACCTCCACATGTTTATCACGGTTTCAAGGCCGTTGAAAATAACACTGCATTCTGTGTAAATGTGCCAAATAATCCATATAACTACAGTGAACCTGATGAATTCCGTTTACCGCCAGATACA
>PLTK01000115.1 GCA_003164415.1 Methanobacterium sp.
GAGCATTGCAAGCAACAAATGTCGCTTCACTATACTGCCTCCCTATGTTTCAGCAATGTCAGATGAACACCGTTTGGGTTCTGACAATTAATAAGATAGTTGTTAAGAACATATAAATCTTTTGATATAATTCGGCGAAAACTGGATTATATGGCCTGTTATTTGATTTAAAGGCCGTAGAATTAGAATATAATTCCAAATTCCACCAGAGAAAATTGGTGGATATCCAATAAAAACCCGCTATCAATAGTCATAATAATAGGTGGTCTAAATTATATCCCCTAATCAAGAACACGATTTGCTTACATGGTATTAATTAAAGTTCATTAGTATAATACCCTGAATAAAAAATTAAATTTAAAGGGGAAATTATATTTTTTCCAAATATTGCGATTTGTACAGATTGTGATGAGCTCATTAATTTTCCCAAAATATTGGATGATATTTATTTTAAATCCCTATTTTTACCAACAAGTTATTATTTGATCAAATGGAAATATTGTGGCATGGAATATATCGCGGAAATAGATAACGTTAAAAAAGCAGTTAATATCCTAGAAAATTGTTCAGAATTTACTGCACTCATTCCCGAAGTTCGAAGCAATATTGTTATGGCAGTTGAAGGTGCTGATAGAGTCGAACAAGTTGTTGGAATTCCTGGAAGAATAACCATTGTATATGGCAGGCCTAAAAGTGTGATGGAACCAGATTTTATGAGTTCATCCCACATGGCACGGCTTGTACTCAGTATGATGAAACACGACCCAACAATAAGAAGTGCCATTAACATGAAGTACGATCCAAAAATACTGGAAATATGTAAAAAACTGGGTTTAAAGGTATCTTCATATAATAGGGCCAATGAACCCTCAGATGTGAAGGAAGTTGAGGGAAGTACAATTCCATGGGGAGTTGAAACCGCAATAGATAAAATAGGTATAATTCCAGATGTAATCTATCATCTGGGTGCATGGGGTAAAGAACCCATGATATGTCTAGTCGGACCCAGTGCAGTTGAAGTGGCTGAAATGAGTGTTTGTATTGCCAAACTATATGATATCCAGGAAAATAATATGGTTGAACCATACACACCCGAGCTTGAACCAACTGATAAATGTCATGATGTTATATTTTCACCCAGAAGGGGTTTGTGGAAGGCGCATAAATCAGATGTACCATGCATATTTTGTGCTATAGCTGATGGTAATCCAAATATAGAAGAAAAGGTATTATACAATGATAAAATAAATATGGTGCTAATGAATATATTCCCATACACAAGGGGCCATCTTGAAGTTGTACCTGTTAAACATTATACCGACATCAATGAAATAGGTTCAGAAGAAATTAAAAAATTGTTTTGTCTAGTTCAAAGGACAATATCACTAGTCAAGGAAGTAATCAAACCAGATGGTATTAATGTCGGTTTAAACCTGGGAAAAAGTGCCGGTGCAAGCATAGAACATATTCACATTCACATTGTTCCCAGATTCGAATTAGAATCAGGATTTATGGAAACAACAGCTAATACACGGATAATTGATGAAGATATTAATGTTACATACGCTAAATTTATTGAAAAGCTTGATATTTTGAGGGACCATCATGAAGTATGATATGTACGATGAAGTTTTAGAACAACCAATATCACTTGAAAAGACTTTAAAAGCAGAAAAATCTCATATGATTGAGATTGCAGAGAAATTAAAAGGAATGGACAAGATATATCTGGTTGGTTGTGGAAGTTCCCTTTCAACATGTTACTCTACTAGGGATGCCCTGGAATTCCTGTCAGATATCAATATTGAAGTACACACAGGATATGAATTTGTCTATCACAAAAAAATTCAAAAAATAAATTCAGCATTAATTGTAACATCACAATCTGGTGAAACAGCAGATACTGTAGCGGCACTAAGAAAAGCACGTGAAAATGGTATTTATACTGTTTCAATCACCAACGAACCCGAAAGCAGTATGATGAAAGAAGCTGAAGATTCTGTACTTACCCGTTGTGGTCGAGAAACTGCAATATTAGGCACAAAAACCTATATGACTCAGCTTTTATGCTTATATGAAATTTTATTTACAATGGAAGGATCTGAGGAGTCTAAAAAGATTTTAATGGATCTTGAAAGAATTCCGACTATAACGGCAGAATTGATTAAAACCACCGAGGAAGAGAATAAGGTTCTTGCAGAAAGTTTCAAGGATGAGGATATTTTCTACTGTATGGGAAGCGGTCCGAACTTTGGACTGGCCTACAAAGTTGCAATGACTATGCTGATGGAAGGGGCATTAAAACATGCATGTCCACTCTACTCTGGCGAGTTTAGACATGGTTTAATTGAAAGAGCAGAGAAGGATGTTCCCATAATATTTCTTGAAGCAGGATTTCCTGGAGATGAACACACCAATAAATCAATTGAATTTTCGGAGAGCATAGGTGCAAAAACCATTATATTCCATATGGAAGATTATTCGGACATACATCCATTACTCGCACCATTTATACTTGTTGTACCAATGGAATGGTTTATATATTATCTTTCACACTACAGTGGCGAAGATCCAGGCAGTACAAGACATATTGGTAAGGTCAGGTACTAAAAAAATATTTCCTATAATTTTAAAAATAATGGATATATGAAATATTTGGTTCTAAAATAAATGATTTATTTATAGATCATATTAATAATCGTATAAAATCCGTTTTTTTTTCGATTTTATCATATATCAATCGAGTTTAACTTCATAACTCTTTTTTTCAGTTTGTTTGGTTAATACCAGAGTCAATACCCCATTTTCAAATACTGCTGATGTTTCATTGAGTTTGATTTTTGAGGGTAATGATATGCTTCTATTTATCTGCCCATACCTTCTTTCTTTTCTTATGAAATTTTTTCCATCGGGTTCTTCATTGAACTTGGCTGTGATCTCCAGTGAACCTTCAGTCATTTCAATGGTTATATCTTCCTTATTTACGCCTGGAAGGTCTGTTATCACACTTATATATTCAGGGTCTTCGATAAGGTCCATGGCAGGTTTCTGAGTTGAGTTTGAAGCATATCCATTAACAACACCACCAATATCCTTCTGCTTATCTTTGATTGTATCAACTATATCGTTAAATACCTCTTCAGCTCGGCTTCTTCGATTCATTATCAAATTCCTCCATTTTAGCAATTATTTCAGGAACTCCTGTTCCTTTGGATGCAGATAGCATAAGGGGATTCTCTACCTGTTCAATATATTTGTTAACATGTTCTTGATCTTCAACCAGATCCATTTTATTAAAAATACATTGCACAGGAGTTTTGAAAACATGTTTTATTTCATTATAAAGATTTAATTGACTCTCTAAAGGATATCCTGATGTTTCTGATGCATCAAATATATAAAAAACCAAATTAGCCAGATGTTCCAGTGCTACCATTGCATTTAGTTCTATCTCATTCATATCCTGTACAGGTCTGTCTAATAGACCTGGAGTGTCAATAAACTGGAAATGAGCCCATTTATGTTCAAGGTGCCCTATTTGGATTCCTGTAGTTGTGAAGGGATAATCTGCAACTTTAGGTTCTGCTGTTGTTAACTGACGCAGAAGTGTTGATTTTCCTACATTTGGAAATCCTGCTATTACTGCTGTGGTTGCCTTAAAATCTATGGTTGGCATGTTTCTGAGTTTTTGTTTTGCAAAGTCCAGAAAGTTAAGTTCGTCTTCTATCCTGTATACAACAGAAGCTAATCTTCCAAAAGCTTCTTTTCTAACTTTTGAAGCATCAACAGGACTTGATCTTCTTATTTTAAAGACATATTGATTTTCAAATTTGGCTATTATATCTACAGCCCATTTGAGTGCTCCTAAAGATTTTTTAAACTGGTCAACGCCCACTACCACGTCTATATAGTCCTGGTAAAACATGTTCAACGTTGAGATCTTAGGCACTTTTTCAAGTATACTGTTGAAAGTTTCTTGAGTTACCTGACATGCTGTTTTAATTCTTGCCTCTTCAGTCTGCTTTGATTTTTGGTATCGGGGAATTTTAGAACTCCTTACCTTGTTAGCAGCTTTCTTAGCCCTACTGAAACTTTTATCCAGAACCTCTTCTGGGGTTGGAACGGTTGGTATAAACATTTGATCACTTTTTTTATGAATTAATTAAGTTATTCCTTTTTTTAGTTAATTGAATATTATATTACTAAGTAAATTTGATTATAACGAGTTTTAATGAATTTAAATTTCATCATGAATTAGTGGATGCATAATTAGAAACTCTATAATACATTAAGGTTAGTATGTACTATGATATTTAACCTTCCCCTTAAAATTAAAAAAAATGAAAAAATATAATCAACATATTGAATTGAAATTTTAGCTACCCTCATAGGATATTTCATTATTTTAACGGAAATTTGATTCAGGGTTTACGGTAATACATATTGAAGGGTGGATTTGTACCTCTTTTAAATTCTATTCTCCAAATATTTGGGAGGAAAATTTATATATCTTAACATCTGTTGTGAGCCAACAGTTAGATTCTAATCCTGCCTTCATACATGTGTTTGATAGGAATTCTTCCTTATTCCAACCCCATTCAGTAGCCACCTGGGGTAGTAATAATCCCCTGTATGGTCCACTCTCAACTATTAGACCGTCATGACCAATTTCAATATTATTTATATAATCAATTGGTTTATCAACTTTGATTAAAGCAGGTTTAGTGAGTACACTCACCTCAACATGTACTTTATCCAGTTCAGTAGGATTTAAAGGATTGAAACGTGGATCTCTGATAGCTGCAGATATTGCTGCGTCAATCACAGCATTTAATAATGGCATAACTGGTTCTGGATATCCTATACATCCACGAAGCTCATTTTCAATATTTAAAGTTACAAATACTCCCATGTCTTCCATTAATTTTGGATCAGCATCTTCAGGAATTTCGATTACTTTTTTTTCATTTAGATAGGTGACAATTGCCTTTCTTGCAAGTTTAACCAAAAATTTTCCATCTTCTTCAGATAACATAGATCTTTATCCTCCAAATTTAAAAATTTGTTAAATAAGTTAATTTATGTTCCTCCCACAGTTGCATGGGATACCTTCACATGGGGACCGCCATCTCCAACAGGAACTGTTTGTCCTGCTTTTCCACAGAATCCAACACCCATCTTAAAGTCTGATCCCACAGCCTCTACATTGTTAAGAATTTCCATTATACTACCCGAAAGAGATACATCCCTAAGAGGATCTTTAATTTCCCCATTCTCAATTATAAATGATTCAGCAGCATTGAATTGGAATATTCCCTTTCCCGTATCAACCTGTCCTCCCCTAGAGCCTTTGAGGTATATTCCATCTTTCATACCTTCTAATAATTCCTCAAATGTTTGATCACCAGGTTTTAGGTAGGTGTTACTCATCCTAACTATTGGTTGTTCCCCAACTGAGGATCTTGCATTTCCTGAGGATTTTATGCCGAGTTTTGATGCTGTTTCCCTTGAACTTAGGAGTGATGATAAAACGCCATCCTTCACAAGAATATTTTCCGATGTTTTTACACCCTCGGCATCGTAGGGATAATATCCAAATGCATCCATACTTGCATCATCTACTATTGTAACAAGTTTGGAACCTATTTGAGTCCCCATTTTACCTTTCAAGATAGAATCATTTTGAAGTATTAAATCCGCTTCTGATGCATGTCCCAGAGCTTCGTGTATAAAAACACCCGTTAATTCCGGGTCAAGAACTACAGGAAAACTTCCGGATGGTGGTGATGTTGCACTCAGTAATCTAACTGCCTTTGATGCAGCCGTTCTACCAAATTCTTCAATGTCATGATTTTTTATTACCTCATAACCCTTGGATCCACCAATACTTTTGTGTCCAAATTGTATGTTACCTTGGTCTGATGCAACTGCATTTAAGAACATTGCAACTCTTGATTCTTCAATACTTAATGATGATCCTTCAGAATTTAAGTAAATGGTTGTTCCTTCACCATCAACATAATTTACTGTGGTACTCACAATTTTTTCGATGTTGGCTGCTGCCTCTGCATCCTTCATAACTTCCTTTTTTTCATCCAACGATACTGTAGAGGGTAATAATTTGGCTTTGAATTTTACTTTATCATTAGAAGGTTCAACCTCTGTAATTTCAACATCACTTGTAAGTGATTTTGCAAGTTTAAGCGCTGATTGAGCCATTTCATCAAGTTTTGATATTTGGGTAGTGTATCCAAATCCCCATGATCCATTTTTTAAGACACGTACAGATCCACCGAAATCTGATCCGGACCGTATCTCCTGGATCTTACCATCCTTCATAACTATTATATTGTTAGTACTTTCATTAACCCTAATATCAACATAATCTGCCTTACTATCCATGGAATCTATTGTTTTTCTGAATAAATCTGGATCCAATCTATTTTCTGTTGAAGATGGCATATTTATGACTCCTTTTCAATAATCTATATTATTCTTACATTTTTTTTATGAAAGTTAATTTTTTTAATTTATTAATATTTTGGTGTACAAAAAGAAATATTTTCCCCTATTTTTATATCAGAACCAAATGATTAACTAAATTTCTACAATAGTATATTAATTCTAAAATAGAATTTAGAATTGATTTTGATTATATTAATTGTAGCTGGATATATTTAATATTTATATTAATTTTAGTTGGTCAATTAAAGTAAACATTTAATTATTATTATTTTGTCTAAAATTTTATTACATATCGAATATATGGTATTAATATAGTAAAAGTAGTTAAAATATAAAGTTTATAATTAAATTGTCCCTTAGATAAAACACCGGAGGTGAAAAAGTGCAAGCACAATTCGACCTACAACACTTCTGTTGCGGCCCTAAAGGTTGTGAAATAGAAATTGTTTATGGTGAAATGATGGATGCAGAAGATTAAATTTTATTAAGTTTTACAACTTTATTTTTTTTATTATTATTTTTTAATGTTTAATATATGATTATGAGGGTACGGATGTGACGATAATGAAGACCATTGAAGAAATAAATCAGAGAATAAAAGATGGAGATGCAGTTGTTGTCACGGCTGCAGAGATGACCCAAATAGTGAATGAAAATGGTGTAGACAAAGCAGCAAACGATATTGATGTGGTTACAACAGGTACATTCGGTGCTATGTGTTCTTCAGGAGCTTTTTTAAACTTCGGACATACTGATCCCCCTATAAAAATGACCAAAACCTATTTAAATGGGGTTGAAGCTTATTCTGGAATTGCAGCTGTAGATTCTTATATTGGTGCAACCCAACCTAGCAGAATTCCAGAGATTGGTATTGATTATGGTGGGGCCCATGTAATCGAGGATTTAATAAGGGGTAAGGATATTGAATTAATTGCCAGTTCATATGGAACTGATTGTTACCCTCTTACAGAACTTAAAACCCATATAAATATTGAAAATCTTAACGAAGCTATAATGGTGAATCCTCGTAACTGTTATCAGAACTATGCAGCTGCAATCAACACAACAGATGAAACTATCTATACATATATGGGAACATTACTTCCAAACATGGGAAATGTAAGCTTTTCAAGTGCAGGTGCACTTAGCCCACTTCTAAATGATCCCTATTTCCAAACCATAGGTATGGGCACTAAAATATTCATGTGTGGGGCAGAAGGATATGTTATTGGAGAAGGTACACAGCACAATACCGAAGTTCAAAGAAAAAATGGAGTTCCGGTTAATGGTGCAGGGACGTTAATGCTTAAGGGTGATATGAAACAGATGGACCCTGAATATGTTCGGGGTGCAACCATGCCCAAATACGGTTCAACACTCTATGTTGGTCTTGGAATTCCAATACCAATTCTTAACAATGACATAGCTCAAAGGACAGCCATAAGTGATGAGGATATTGTTTGTCAGATCATGGATTATGGAACTCCTAAACGCAGCAAACCAGTTGTGATTGAAAGCAATTATAAACAACTTAGAAGCGGAAGTGTAGAGATTGATGGTGTTGAAATTGAAACATCACCATTGTCATCCTATAAAAAAGCTTTAGAAATTGCTTTAGAACTTAAATCATGGATAAACAAGGGAGATTTCTTACTTACGAATCCAGTTAAATTATTGAAATCAGAAGGTTCCAGTCCCAGACCATTGTCTATTAGAAGACAAACAGTTCTTGTAAATGAGATCAAAAGTAAACCATTGATAACAGCTAATCCTACCGATGATATACGTGATGTTGCTAAGAGGATGGTACAAAATAGTATAAACCATCTGCCAGTGGTTGATGCAGATCAGAAATTGTTGGGAATTGTTACATCCTGGGATATTGCAAATGCAGTTGCAAAGGGAAAAAATATGTTAAAAGATGTTATGACAAAGAAAGTTGTTATAGCCCGTGAAGATGAACCTGTAGATGTTATTGCAAGACGTATAGATAAACATGAAATATCAGGATTGCCTATAATCAGTAAAAATAATAGGGTTATGGGTATGATAACTGCAGAGGATATTTCAAGGTTAATGTGTGCAAGAAATCTTAAGGACGGTGTTTAAATGAAAGCTTGGCTTAAATTTTCACCAGAGATGGTTAACAAAGCTGTGATAACTGATCTTATAAAGAACTATGATGTCAGTTTCAACATACTCCGGGCAGATATCAACCCTAAGGGCGGTAAAATGCTCATAGAGATAAATGGTTCGGAAGCTGAGAAGGGTATTGAATACATTGAAAAAGCAGGTATTGATGTAAGTCCTGTTAAGAGGGTCGTTAAAAAGGATACTGATCTTTGTATTGATTGTGGTGCATGTGTATCCATCTGTCCAGTAAAGGCCATTGTTGTTGAAGAAGACTGGACAGTTGATGTTAACGATACAGAATGTGTTGGATGTAAATTATGTACATATTCCTGTCCAACAAAGGCTATCAAAGTTGTAGAATAATATTTTTAACCATTATATCATTTCTATTTTATTTATTTGAGTATTGAAAATATTTTGTAATATAAATTTATGCTATCTTATTAAACGGGCTAAAAGACTTTTCTCTTCATAAACTGCTTTTTCAGGACACATTTCCATACAGCATAGACAGTTTATACATTTATCATATTCAAATTCAGGTATTGGAGTTTTTTCAATTAAAGCATCTACTGGGCAGCTTTTTACACATGTTTTGCAGTTGGTACATGCTTTTGAATCTATAGCTGGTCTTGACCAGAGCAGTTTCATTAAACCCCTTGCAATTGATGGTGGTATCTTATCAAGTGACCCACTAATATTAGGGGGCCATTTGAAATCATCAACTATAGGTGCTTCGCCTATGACTTCGATGTTGTTTAGATCTCCCTCACCTAAACTTTGTTCAGATGCAATTCTATTAGTAGGTATTTTCATCGGATTTTTACCAAGCATTTCACATAATAAAACATCAACAGCCACACCATCGGTTGATGCAAGTACCATACCCAGTTCTTTAGGATTTCCTGCCGAAGGGCCAGTTCCATCCATTCCAATTATACCGTCAACAATATTTAACTGTGGCTTGGATAATGCGTAGATATCCACCACATATTCGGCAAATTTAGAAGGGTTAGGCGCAGTTTTATGGTATTCTGTTTTTATAAGCCCTGGAACAACACCATACATGTTTTTAACTGCACAGGTAAATATGGTAAGACCGTGTGTTTTGATTTTAGGAAGGTTTATTATAATATCTGCATCTAAAACTTTTTTAGCAATCCTGTAGTCAATATTGTTTCTTGTCCTTTGATAAAAACCTGTTTTTTCAAAGTTAACCAACTTAGCACCTGTTCTTTTTGAAACTTCAGAAAATCCGGTTATATCCCAAAATCTTTCCATGCCCCGGGCCGGTCCACCAGGACTATCACCAATCATTGGAACGGCTCCAGCATCTTTAACCATATTTACTACGGCTTCCACAACTACTGGATGTGTAGTTATAGCCTCTTCTGGTAATCTGCCCTGGAGCATGTTGGGTTTGATCAGCACCTTATTTCCAGGTTTAATAATCGAAGACACTCCACCTATTGCCTCTACACATTCACTTACTGCCTTTTGTACTTCTTCAATTTGATAAGATGAACATTTTGTTATTGAAACAGGAATTTTTTCCATTTTAAACCTCAGATATTAGTTTTAATTATTATCATATTGGTTCTTATCGTTAAAAAAAATATGGGTAATTAAAATTTTTTTCGAGTGGATGAATTTGAATGATGGAGTATATATCTGCCATTATGAACTTTCACATACTTGGTGCTTTAAAATAAACACTGAAGGGCCTTGATTTCCAGATTTAATTTTTAAATTAGAATTATCCCTAATTGTATATTTTAATTTTTTCATATATTTTTCTTATGATATTTATAAATTAATTATCTAAAAAAAAAATAAGAATTAAACATGAATAAAATATTTAAATAATGGAATTTTATGCTGTTTTGTTTGATTTGGTCATTACATTAAATTTTGTTTTTGTTGAACAATCTTCATAATCTAAGAGATCACCTCCTCCATCATAATGTACAATTAGGGTGTAATTACCTGGTTTAAAATTTTTTGTATTTACCTTTAAAGATGCTTTTCCTGTAGGCCAGCTTGTTTCTTTTATTTTCTGGAACAAAATATTATTATTATTGTCTATCCTTTCTTCGTACACATAAAAATATAAATCCTCACCAGTCAGAGGATTATCCCAACATATATTTTCAATCCATAACTGTGATGTAACTGAAACTACATCACCCTGTTCACAGTTTATCTGAGCTATACTATCCAAATGTGTATCTACAGGGCCTATAGCCACTGCTGCTGCTATATTTGATATTAATATCAATGTTAAAACCATCAATGGAATTGTTTTGAAAAATCTCAACCTTCTTTGTGTGTTAAACATATTCACCATCCTTAATTTGCAGTTAACAAAGTTAATGTATAATGTAAAAGTTTTAATATTTAAATTATTCTATTAATTCCATTTTGGAAATTTACATGAATCTGAAAATTAATGGCCCATCTCATCAAAATTTAAGTTTCTATGTTTTAATCACAGACTAAAGCAGATTGAGATCAATAATTCAAAAATTTGGATAATAATCTATTCTTAAATGCCCCTAAATTCAATTTATGGAATTAATTCTTCTTTGAATTATTATTGTAAACTATAAAGCTACTTAAATTTTTATAATAGCCCCATAACCAATGATTTGCCCAATTTCTATTTTATTTTATCCATTCTGTTTCAAAGATACATTTTTTTGGTAAACATGCTTTTAGTAATAAACCTACATCTTATACCTCACACTTACAAATAGATATATTTAAATAATTAAACTTTTAAATTTTACATGTTACTTTATATAATATTTGAATAAGTTAAAGCAGAATAGTAGGAGGTTGAGATAATGAAGTATGGATATTTTATAGTTTTAAGTTTGGTTTTCTTTACTTTGCTTCAAGGTACGGCTGCAAATACCCAATATTATTATGAGTATCATCATACCCATATTGATATGAGCTCCAGTTTTACGGTCCATCAGGGCGATGTTAAAGAAATAAAAGCAGAACTTTATGGTGATGATAGAAGTAGTTACGGTTTGCTTCCTGATTCTATGTTAGACAAGAAAATGTTGTATTTGAATGTGTATGGTCCTCCTGTAGATGGAAATAATTTATACATTGAAAACAGTGCTAAAACAAACTGGTGGGGAAATGCATATTTCAAATTAGATACTAAAAACTTAGAACCTGGAAAATACAACATCACAGTATATTTTAATGGAACTTATCCAGTGAATTCCGGATCTGTTTATTTGCCATCAACCAAAAAAGCAACATTAACGGTTCTACCAAAAAAATAAGAAGAAAATAGATTTGTGATTGGAGAGATAAGGCAGAAATATTGAATGTCTTATCAACTTTAATCATCGAATTCTTTTAAAATTCTTTTTCTAGCCTCCCCTATAGTTAAAGGGTATGGTTTGTCAAATGGTAGTTTGTCTTCCTTTTCCAGTATTTCCATGAGATGCGCAATTCTTGGAAGTCTTAAATTTGCTCCACGAATTGTTTTAACATCTTCAAATACTTCAGGAGCTGTTCCTTCTTTTATTATATTGCCCTCACTTATTATGTAAACTTTTGAAGCGTAAAGTGGCACCAAATCCACATCGTGTGTTGATATGACTATGGTTATCCCTTCATTATTGAGTTTATAAAGTAGTCTGAGTATCTGAGATGCACCTTTAGGGTCTAAACCACTTGTTGGTTCATCGAGTACCATTATTTTCGGTTTCATTGCAAGTATACCTGCTATTGCAACACGTTTCTTCTGGCCCCCACTCAGGTGGTGTGGTGGCTTATTCTCAAATCCTTCCATTCCAACTCTTGAAAGAGCTTCTTTAACCCTGTCTTCAACTTCTTCTTTAGGGAGTCCCATGTTCATAGGGCCAAAGGCAACATCTTCAAGTACTGTAGGTGCAAAAAGCTGGTCATCAGGGTTTTGAAATACTATTCCCACCTTCTGCCTAACCTGCATCAGATCCTTCTTGTTGTATTTAACAGTCACTCCATCTATTATTACACTACCAGTTGAAGGACTGAGTATGCCGTTAAAATGGAGGAAAAGTGTGGATTTCCCTGCTCCATTGGGACCTAAAAGTGCAACTATTTTTCCATCGTCCACTTTGAAGTTAACTTTATCAAGGGCTTTGGTTCCGTCAGGATATTCGTATGTGATGTCCTTAGTTTCAATAACTTTCATTTCATTCCCCGGTGTATGGTAATTATATTATAATAAATCTTTATGTTGAAGTTCATTGATAAAATATCTATTATTTATCTGTAAAACACTCATAAAATGAGTGTAGGCCTTAATTTTTGTGCCTTATAAAAATTTTGACCGTTGTATATTGTTTTAGATACATCATAAAATTGATTCAAATTAATATAAACTTGTTTCTTAACTATTCATTGTTTTAAAAATTGACGTGTTTAAATATAGATATATTGGTATCTATAAACATCACATGTATATTCCTATTTCCCTTTGTAATATCCATTTGGAGTAATAATAATTTCTTACTAATACACAGCATCAACATAGATTTAAATTCATGTTTAATTGTTTTAACATGGTCTTTAAAGCTTCTTCTATAGTTTACTTCTATTATAAAACTTTATATATATTTCCATTATAGTTGAGAAGAAGTAAATTATAATTGATTAAAATATATTTGAAACCAATTTAAGTCTACAGTAGAACATTTTATCGTTAATTAATATACTCGAGGATTACTACAACTCTTTTTAGTCAGATGTACAATATTTATGCATGTAGTATCAGAAATCCTATTATATTCATGGATCTTAACTATTCATGGATCTTAACTATTCATGGATCTTAACTTCAAATATATTGATAAACTACATTCATTAGTTTTGGAGGAACACAATGGTAAAATCTTTAACATCTGGATTAGAAGTTGCTATTTACGATGTAATATTCAAAAGAAAGTCAATTAGGAAATATGATAATTCACCCCTTGATGAAGATATATTAAATAGAATATCAGAAGAGCTAAATAATTTAATCCCACTTCATAATGATATTAAAATCGATATAAAGATCATTTCCGGTGAGGATGTTAAATTAAGGGGTATGAAACAGGCCCCACACTACCTTGCAATATTTTCTGAAAAGAAAGATGGTTACTTGACTAATCTGGGATTTATGCTGCAACAAGTGGACCTTCTATTCTCTGCAAGTGGAATAGGTTCTTGCTGGCAGGGCATACCCTCACCAAAAGGCAATGTGCTTAAAAGTTCTGATCTTGATTTTATAATTTTAATAGCCTTTGGAATTCCTGCAGAACCATTATATCGGGATGATACCTCCCAATTTAAGAGGAAATCGCTTGAAAATATCACAGATATTGTTGATGCAAAAGAATTATTGGAACCTGTAAGATTAGCTCCCTCAGCTATTAACAGCCAACCATGGTTTTTTACAGGAACAAAGGATATAATACACGCTTGTTCAAATAAGCCAAACTTTTTAAAGGCTATTTTGGTTAATAAATACATTTCTATAGATGCAGGTATAGCAATTTACCATCTGAAGGTATCTGCAGAACACTTCAAAAAAACCATCACTATCACATTTAATAAAGATAAAACCATTCCAAAGGGACTTAATTACCTCGCAACTCTAAAGTTAGACAGCGCAGATTAATATAGCCCATTTAAATGAAAATATAAGAAATCATTAAGATGATTTAGTATGAAAATTAGCAGAATAATAGCTTAGAATGCGTTTAGAGACAATAAACTAGTTAATGAAAATTCTAAAAAAAAATTTTATTATTAAATAATAAAATAAAGTTTTTATTGATTAACCAATGGCCTAACATCTTTTAAATCTTGATCGGGGTAGCTATTGTGTGAGCCGTTGAATTATCCGTATGAATTGTATTCATAGTTGTATTATTTATTACTGGAAATGTGTTACTTTGATCTATAATGCCAATACCAACTAAACAACCAACAACAGATAATAAAATTACAGTTATCCTACATTAATTTGTATTTTTTTCCATAATCCTTCAACATTCTAAAATTTTTATAATACGATTTTACCATTACTATTAGTAGTTTTGATTACCAAATTACCCCTTACATTGGATAGGTTTCATACAAGATACTATTTTATTTTGATCTATAAAATAATGCCACAGATCTATTAAGAAACATGTAAAGATATGGGGCTATGAATAATGTCATCAATATTATTCCTATGGCCTGGAAAGTTAACTGTCCAATACCGCTAGTTACAATACTTCCTACAAAGAGTATGATCAAAGCAATGATAACAGTTACTATATACCATAGAATAAACTTTATCCATCCATCGGAGGAGATTTTTTTCAATATTTCACGCAATCTAAAGGCATCACGGAGTTTACTGCCATTTTCAGCCATATATGCTATTGCCATGTAAGATATTGGGATAATTATGAATATATATAATAATGCTATTAAAATTAAAATTGTTGCTGATATATTTGGTACTACATTTCCTAATTGGATTAACATAGATATTCCTGCAATTATAATCAAAATACCAGGTATTAAATAAATAATCCCTACTATAGAGATCTTAACTCCGTCTCTGAACATATCAGACCATGCATTAAATTCTGGGAGTACTTCTACGTCATTCAAAGATGATTTAATGATTCGGTATTGGTAACCACCTATAAAAAAGAAAACTAAAACAAATAATATTAAAGAAAATAATATTAATCCACTATTTTTAAAACCTAAAGACTGTAAAATGGGAATTAACTCTGTAAAAACTGTTAATATTCCTAATATCAAAATTTTCTTCCAATCAGAAAATGGATACTTAAAAGCATTCCCAATTATTTCACTAATATTCATAAATAAATCCACCTCTTTTCCATTTAGCTATAATTATTATTGGATAGGAGATTATATCATATATAATAAATTTCTAATAGGATCTGTCCAATTTGTAAAGTGTATCTAAGGATAGGAGAGTTTAAAATTAATAATATTATTATATACGAATAGATGTTGAAAATAAGCTAAAATGGTAATCTTTAACAGAATTTAAATGAACTATTAAAAGATTCCATTTTGTGAGATTTTTTAAATATAATCAGTAAAGGGATTATTTAGAATTATAATTTGAAAAAAGTTTATGCGGAAAAATAGTTTATTTAAGTGAAAAACATAGATTTTAAACATTAATTAAGTTTAAACCTATTAAAATAATTTAGATTAGATCCACTTAATAATTATCGTTTATTTTATCCTCTACATCCATATCATCTTCATCATCCTTTTTATCAGGATATAACCATGAAGACTTGTCATCCCCCTGAAGATGTGTGTAAACATACGATGCTACTATTATACCGAAAACATATGCAATAGTTACTAAAAACTGATGCTGCAACCATGGCGAGTTTAATGGATAATCTTTAAGATAAAACATTACCATAACCCCTAGAAAACCAACCACAATAAATGTGAAAAATGCAGCTATTAAATTTATTATCTTTTTCTGATTCATAATATGGAACTTCCCTGAATTTTTAATAATATAATATTTAAATTTGAGCAAAAAATTGTGCTAAAAGTTATAAATTATCTAATTGTTCGATTTTCTTTTATATATTATTTGGGTATTACAGGAATTTTTAGAATCCATATAAAAATATTAGAATTTATTTTATTCAAAAACCATTTAAATAATTTCAAACTGACTATTAATATGGAAGTTAAAAATAGGATAATATTAGCACTGGACCTTCAAACTATTGGAGAAGCAATGGAAGTTGTAAGAAGTGTTAGAGAATATGTGGACACTATAAAAATTGGTTATCCCCTTGTACTTGCAGAGGGTCTGGGATCAATATCAGAAGTCAAAGAAGAATTTGACTGTAAGATTATAGCAGATTTTAAAGTGGCAGATATACCTGAAACTAATCAAAAAATTGCAAACCTTACATTCAAAGCCGGTGCAGATGCTATAATAGTTCACGGGTTTGTTGGTGGGGACAGTTTACAAGCATGTGTAGATTCAGCTGATAAATATGAAAAAGAAGTTTTTCTTCTGACAGAAATGTCACATCCTGGAGCTAAGAAATTTCTTCAACCAGCAGCAGAGGAAATAGCACAAATGGGTGTTGATATGGGTTTGAAGAATTATGTTGCTCCATCAACTAAACCTAAAAGACTAGAAAAGATCAGATCAGTTGTTGGAGATAGTTCATTCATAATATCCCCTGGTGTTGGTGCACAGGGTGGGGATCCGAGCAAAACACTGAAATTTGCAGATGCAATAATTGTTGGACGTTCAATCTATTTTTCTAAAGACCCTAAAAATGCTGTTGAGTCCATTATAAATAGTATTAAATTTTAGGCCTGCCAGTTCATAAAACAGATCAAACAGTAGGAAATATATAAAGGTTGGAAGCAAGAAATATTGAACACCCGGAACTTTAAGGCCGGGATATGTAGATTGTAAGAGTCCTAATAAAGCAAATGATAGTACTGCAATTTTAAGAGTGAATCTATATTCAAAGAATAATTTTACCCACCTATTTTTAATATATTTGTTATCATTTCCAATTTCATCTAAAAATGCAGCTACAGAACATATTAAAAGGGTTATTACTCCAATGCTTGGAATTCCGATATAAATAACTATCAAAACAAAGAGTATCAGGGCAGCTATATGGTTCAAGCTGTCAACTTTCAATGATAGTACTGTGCCTATGAGTATTGCTATGAATATGCACGCAGCATCTGCACTAGTTACTGCCAAGTACCCGATAAATGATCCGCAGAGTACTCCTGCTACAATAGCTAGAGCTATATTTTTTTCCCGATCGTATGCATCATCAGAAAGTTTCATAAAAAATCCTGAAAGTGCATATAATATTGGTTCAAAATTCATGGTGGAAGTACTCTTATTTTAATTTTTATGCTTAAAAAAGTTAGATTATCATATTTAATCGAATTTGGTAATGCTATATTTAACGTTTATTCATTTCCATTGCACCTGCAAGCATCAGGGGGAATATTATTGTTACATCTCCAATAACAGTCACCAAACTAGATCCTGCCTTTGCCTTTGCCCATGACTTGGCTTCTTCGAGTGGAGCACCACCTAAACTTCCTGTCTCACTTCGATCCATTGTCACTTGAATTGCAGCATCAACACCACCCGTGAGTAGATTGGATGCCAGTGCATAATGTTTTGGAAGACCTCCACCTAATATTACAGTAGTCACCTTTTTAGAACCAAATACTATATCGGATAGTTCACTCATATCGCCCGAAGCATCTAGATGCAGTTCATTGTCCTGTGTAAACATCCATAGTTGTAAACCCAACATGCTGTCAATTAATCCAGGGGCATAAATTGGTACTCCCTTTTTAGCAGCTGTCTTTAATATTGATTCATCGTCCGATAATGTAGATCCAATTTCGGTTAAAAATTTCCTTATCGAAAGATTATTCTCTTTTTTCACAATATCTGACATTATTTTGGTTATTTCTTTTTCAAAAACTTCAAAATCTTCAGATTTAGTATAAAGATCCCCTATTCTGCCCATTCCCTGTTGACATAGTGTTTCATCATCATCAGTCATACCATAATGATGTCTTCCCCCAAATGCTTCTAAAAGATCATGGGTTATATTGGCACCGCTTGTAACTAAAACATCAACCATATCATTCTCAATCATGTCCCGAATAATCTTTCTAAGCCCTCCGGGGACAAGTGGTCCTGCAACACTCAGGAAAACAGTTGTATCGTCATCTTCAAGAGTTTCTGCAAGTAATTTAGTTGCCCTGTACATTCTTCCAGCCCCTAGAACACCGGATTTTCCCATTTGCTCAATCAGGTCCAGGACACTCATTCCATCATCAATATCCATATGATCAATAATCAATTTTTATACACATCCTTCAAATCATAAATTTTTTTTTATTTATTATACAATTATAATACTTTGATTTGTAATAAGCCCCTATAGTCCTTTTAAAATATAAAAAGAATAGTTTATAGTTAATGATTAAACCAATAATATATACAATATTTGATTTGTGGGACTATTTAAAATTAAGTTAAAGGAAAAAATTAGTATTAATATTTTATTTAATTCTTGTTACTTCAGTCCAGCTATCTGATCAAGAAGGTCTGTTCTTGTTATTATTCCAATTGGATTAGTTGAATCTTTGTCTATAACTATTAGCCTGCCTATTTTGTTTTTATACATGATTTCTATTGCATCTGCAATCATAACATCTTTATCAACAGTTATAATGTGTTTTGACATGATATCTTCCACATTAAGACTTTCATTATCATTGGCAATTGCTAAAATAATATCCGAAAGTGTTAAAATTCCAACTATATGTCCATTTTTTACTACGGGAGCGCCTTCTATCCCTTCGTTGGATAATACAATTGCTGCTTCTTTAATACTATCCTTTGAATTTAAGTTTATAAGATCTTTGGATGCAACATCAAATACCGTCTTTTTTGGAATGCTTCTGATTGCGGTGGTATCTAATAATAGAATATTATCCATATCATCCCTTCCAACAACTACTCCATCCACAACAAGTTTATTGACTGGTGTTGGACCTATCCTAATTTCATCTCCAAGATCTAGATATTTTATGTTTCCAACAGCTTTTATGGCTGCTTCACATTCTCCAGGATGAGTTATGCTCGTGAACTCGATCTGGGAAACAGTAATGTCTTTTACCTTCTTTCCATCCCTGAATATTGGTACCAATGTTTGATTATCAGAAGCCTGTATGTTCAAAGTATGGTAAGCCTTAATAGTTGGTTTATAACCTCCCCTTGGTCCAGGTACTCCTTTTACAAGACCTAAGCTTCTCAGAGACTGCATTTGATTTCGTATAGTACCCGGATTACGATTCATTATTAGAGCTA
>PLTK01000078.1:0-2076 GCA_003164415.1 Methanobacterium sp.
TGTAATTTCAAGTGAAAACAGGAAAACGAAACCTAAAACGAACAAATTTTTTTTTATTACAAAAAAAATCCACAAAAAACCTCAACTCCAAATAAAAAAAAAATCATGGTTTCTACAAAGCCAAAATAATAATGAATAATTAATGTATTATCAGAAATATGGAAATAAAAGACAATTAGAAAAAAAACTCATATTTAATATTTAGATTAATAAATTTTGATCCGGTACAATAACTGATTTGTAATTGCTGTTTAAGATATGTCCTTCCATATTAACTATGATCACATCAAAATCAATATTGTACATGTCTGTGCAGATATCTTTTATACTTGCTGCTATGCTGTTGAACACATTATTTATAATGGCATGTTTTTTAAGAATATCTATCATCTCTTCTGTTGTATTAGATTCAAATATTTCCTTTACAACACCTTTATCTGCCCCTGCAAGTGCGGAATGTACCGCTATTATTTCGCGTCTTCCATCTGCAACCGAATGTTTGGTGTTGAAAATGCCAGCAGAGATTTTTATGAGTTTACCAGCATGTCCGAGTAGTGTTATTTTTTTCACATTTTCCTTCTCTGCTTCGGATAACATGTATCCGACAAAATTACCCATTTGAATTAGTTGATCATCATCCACATTGAGTATTTTCCTGGCTATTGACTCTCCAATATTACCTGGCACAAAAACAAGGTCGTTGTATCCTTCAGCTACAGCAACATCAATCTGACATCTGTAGGAGGTTTTATAACTTTTTAAGTTCATTGAACGTGCAAAACCAGTTGTTCCAAGGATTGATATACCATCAACAATACCTAAACGGGAATTAAGAGTTCTTTTTGCCAGTTCTTTGCCCATAGGTACACTTATAATAACATCGGCACCCATATCGTCGGGTAAATTTTTAAGGAGGTTTGATATTATCATCTCCCTTGGAGTGGGATTTATTGCAGCATCTCCTACAGGTACCTGTAAACCAGGTTTTGTTACAATACCTATCCCTGTACCGCCTTTAATATTTACTCCGGGAGTGGAGGTTAAAATAAGTTCAGCAAATATTTCTACGTTTTTAGTAACATCGGGATCATTATATGGATATTTTATTACCGATGCCCTTCCAGAATAAGTATCTAATTTTTCTGAAACATTAACACTTATACAAATTTCTCCAAGTGGTGTTTCAATATCAACATCTTCCACTTTACCTTTTATAGAAAGCAAGGCTGCAAGTGCAGCAGCTGTTGCTGCACTTCCAGTTGTTATTCCATATTCTGACTCTTTTAAGTGGTATTTGTCTGGAATAGCCCTGTTTTCCATGTTAATTCAGATTTTAATATAATTTTTTTTTATTATTTAAGCTGTTTTTCCTGCTATCTCTTCTTTGATAGCTTCTAAAAGCTCTTCTTTACCGGGTGAGCCAACAAATTTGACTACTCCATTTAATGCAATAGCCGGAACAGCCATTAGGCCGTATTCTCTTGCTTTTTCCTGGTCAACCATTATATCTATTTTCTCAACTTCTACGTCGTCCACCATATCTTTCTGAACATCTTCCACCAATTGAACGGCCATAGGGCAGTAGGGGCAAGATGGGGATGTAAATACTTCTATTTTAACTACCATATTTTTCACCTCTAATAAATAAAATATTTTTTGACTTCTTTTGTTTAAATAATCATTTAATAAATTGAAGGAAGTTTAAAGTTATTAGTTGTTATAGGAACTTTAAAGTTATTGTTTGTGCTGTTTTCCAGATCTTTTCCTATACCCATTCCAACTGAATATGCTATCATTGATGAGAAGTTATTTATGACATTTAAAAGGTTCGATGTTGGTGATATTGTGATTACATTGTAACTACCTTTTATTCCACCAAGTTTTGCTGCTTCATCTAGTGCAACTGTTTTCCCACCAGTTTTAACTTCTTAGCTTGTGTTCCTGTATATATTTTACCCTGTGCAATATTTTCTGTGTAATTTTTAGACAGATGTCTGTTGGTTGAAACAATATCTATGAAATGGTCATAATCTTGGTTAACCATTCCCTGAAGCATATTTCTTTCGGTTGTTGTTA
>PLTK01000078.1:2081-2709 GCA_003164415.1 Methanobacterium sp.
TGGACTTGCAATGATCTTATCAGCAGATGAAGATGCAAGATAGGCTCCAGAAGCACCGACATCGCTTATCCAAACGACAACAGGTTTTTTACTGCTTTTTATGGAGTTCATTATTTCTTCACTGGCAACGGGAGATCCTCCTGGACTGTTTACATCAATAACAATTGAACTTACTGAACTATCAGATTCTGCTTGTGAAATAGAATTCTGTATCATATCGGGGGTCACAATACTTTCACTCGAGTTGGATGAATCGTATCCAATTTCTCCCTGTAATGGTATGACTGCGACTGTATCTCCATTAGGGGCCGAACTCAAGGTACTTACACCACCCATTACTGTGAAAAGAACTAACAACAGTAGTGATATGACAATTAATCCTCCAATTAATATGGATATGACTATTTTACTGTCTTTTTTCATTTGAATCCTAATAGTTATTTTTAAGTTCTATTATGCACTATTAAATTTTTTTTATATTGATGAAATTACATTTTTATTGGGATATTAACATTATATTTTGTCTTTAAACTAATATAAATCTACTATTTTAAATCTTTAAATTCCTTTAACATCTGATTTAGATATATACCTAAATTTATAATTTTTTAAAAATTATAAAATGAAC
>PLTK01000078.1:2811-11957 GCA_003164415.1 Methanobacterium sp.
TAAGTAGTCTGATCAGGGTGATTAAATTGAAAACAATTGTACAATCTCCAGGCTCTGCAACTATAATAAATGCAATATCTACAGGATGCGGTTCTGCATTTGGTATTAAACTTTATGTCACAGCAGAAGCAGAAATAAAGGCATCAAATTCGCCCTCCATAACCTGTGCTGCAGATGGTGATATTGATACAACACTTATGGAAATATGTGTTCGTAGGGTTGTTGACAGGTTTAAAGAACATTACAGTGTAGGTGAAATTGAGAAGGGAATTTCTATAAAAACAAGTTCCACACTTCCTGTTGCATCGGGGCTATCAAGCAGTAGTGCAACATCAAACGCTGTTGTAACTGCAACTGCATATGCTTTGATGAATGAATATCAAGTCAAGCCTGATGAAGTAACTTTTAACAAACTTGATCTATTAAATATAGGTATTGATGCCTCTTTAGAAGCGGGTGTAACCATTACTGGTGCTTTTGATGATGCAAGTGCATCTTATTTTGGTGGACTCACAATCACCAATAATATTGANNTTCACCCACTGCACAATCTGATGTAAGGCGTATGAAACTCATTGCCCCACAGGTTAAACTGGCCTTTAAAGAAGCTCTAAATGGAGACATATACAATGCAATGACTCTGAATGGATTATTGTATTGTGCATCACTTGGATTTAATCCTAACATGGCATTGGATGCTCTAGAGGCCGGTGCAAATGCGGCTGGACTTTCTGGAACTGGTCCATCATTTGTTGCAATAACATCTCAAAAAAATTTTGAAGATGTTGTAGATGCATGGAGCTCACAGCCCGGACAAATAATACACACAGAGGTTGAAAATGAAGGTACCAGGGTGATTTACAGTGGATAGGGAAGAAGCTTCAAAACTGCTTCGGGATTCAAGAATTAAAATAGATGAAATGGATGAGAAGTTAATAGATCTCATTGAGAAGAGAACATCACTTGCCCGTGATATTGTAGGTGCCAAGATAGTTCTTGGCATAGAAATTGAAGACAAAAAACGGGAAGAATATATCCAAGCTAAGATTAAAGAAATAGCAAGGAAAAAAAATATTGATGAAGTTAAGCTTACCCGTATAATAAATATATTAACTGATATGAGTAAAGAAGAACAAAAAAAGATTTTAGGGAGGTAAAATTATGGGAAATATTAGAACATCATTTGTTAAGCGAACATCCAGGGAATTAATTGAAACTTATGAAGGTACATTTACAACAGACTTTGATGAAAACAAACTATTAGTTGAAAAGTTCACCACAGTCAGTACCAAACATTTAAGGAACAAAATAGCTGGATACGTAACAAGATTAGTAAGAAACGAATCTTAAGTATGGTCTTAAGCAACCTTAAGCAAAACTTTTTTTTTTGCTCAGATGTTTAATTTCTAAGCTTAGGTTGATAAATAAAGGTGTGAATATTAATGGAAATAATAGTGGCCAAATTTGGTGGAACATCAATAGGTAATGGAGAAAGGATAAGAAAAGCTGCAGAATCTGTTGTTAAAGAATATATGAAGGGTAAAAGAGTTGTTGTGGTTGTATCAGCAATGAATAAAACAACCGATGAAATTTTAAAGACCGTGGATGATGCTATAGGTGAATCCATAACAGAAAAACAACTTGCAGACATAGTTGCAATGGGTGAAATTACCAGTGTAAGAATGTTCGCATCAACAATAGAATCTCTGGGTGTTAAATCTGAGTATCTTGATCCAAATATGGATATCTGGCCCATTATTACCGACAGTAATTATTTAAATGCTAAAGTAAACTTTGAGTTGACCGAAGCCAAGATGAGCGGACTCATAAAGGTTCTTGATCAAGGTATCATACCAGTATTATGTGGTTTCCTTGGAAAGGATGAAGATGGTACCCTAACAACCCTTGGTCGGGGTGGAAGTGATATAACAGCATTCCTATTGGGTCACTGCCTCAAAGCAGAACAAGTAATCATTGTAACAGATGTTGGCGGTGTAATGTCAACGGATCCTAACAGACTCCAGTCTGCAAAGAAACTGGACAAAATATCGGTAGAAGAAATGAGAGACCTTGCAACACACGGTGCAAAGGTATTACATCCCCATGCCCTTAGATACAAGGATCCACTCATAAATGCTAAGATCATTGGATTTGAACACGGTGACCTCTCCGCAATCGGAACCGAAATAATTGGACCCGCAGGTAATCATATGTTAAAAACAACGGCGTTAAATGTGGAACCCATTTCGGTTATAGCAGTTGTTGGTGAAGAGATTTTAACCAAAACTGGGGTTCTTTCAGAACTCACAGATGCACTAGCAAAGAACAAGATCAATATTTACGGTATTTCAACTGGCCAAAATTCGGTAACACTATTCATTGACAAGTCACTTGTGGATCATGCGCATGAAATACTACATGAAGTAGTGGTCAAAAATGATGATCTGAGTTCGCTTTCGGTTGGATCAGATATAGCAATGATAACAGTGGCTAGTCAAGATTTTATAGATACTCCGGGAATAATTACAAGGGTAACAGAGCCTCTACGTAAACAAAAGATCAACATAGTTGAGATCTCTTCAAGTCAAACTTCTGTAGTTATTTTCGTAGAATGGATTGATGGTAAAAGAGCTTATGAACTTGTAAGGAGCGTCTTAGAATGAATTTGAAAGGTACAACAGTTGCCATGGTAACCCCATTTACTAAAGATGATGGGGTTGACGAAGCAGGTATGCGTGAAAATATTAATTATCTGATTGATAATAGAGTCGACGGACTACTTGCAGCCGGTACAACAGGCGAATCTGCCACCATTACACATGATGAGCAGAGGAAAATGATTGATATCCTAGTGGATGAAGTTAATGGAAGGGTCAATGCCATAGCTGGTGCTGGAAGTAACTCTTCAAAGGAAGCACTGGGACTGGTACAATATGCTGAAAACGCAGGTGCAGATGCTGCTCTGGTTATAACTCCATACTATAATAAACCACAACAGCATGGACTCTACGAGCACTATAAAATGCTTGAAGAATCAACCAACGTACCGATTATTGTTTACAATGTACCGTCAAGAACAGGTACAGACATTGATGTTGAAACCATTGTTAAAGTAGCTAAACTCGATAAGATAGTGGCAATTAAAGAAGCAAATCCTGATATGGATAAGGTTTCCGCCACCATAAAAAGGCTTCAGGATCAGGATGTTAAGAAATTCATGGTTATATCTGGAAATGATAACCTAACGCTCCCAATGATATCCATGGGTGCAAAGGGTGTTATAAGTGTGGTTGCAAATGTAGATCCGGCTAGAATGAGTCAGATGGTTAACGCAGCACTTGAAGGAGATTATGTTACAGCCAGTAAACTTCATTATGAACTCTATGATTTAATGAAAGTCCTGTTCATAGAATCAAATCCAGTACCCACTAAAGATTCACTTAACATGATTGGAAGACCAGCAGGGCATGTAAGGATGCCACTCGCTCCAATGAAATACGAGAGTACTGTAAAGCTTACAAAGGTTTTAAAGGACCTTAAACTGGTCTAAAAAGGTTTAACACCTAATTAAACTCCATTATTTTTTTTAGTTTTTTTAGGATTAACAGCTTAAATCCTTTTTTTAATTATTATAAATGGATTCAAACTTTTTATTATGGAATCCATTTTTTCTGTTGATAAATTTCTTCAATTCATAAAAGGAGATGAATATAAATGATCAACGTAGCTGTGACTGGTGCATGTGGAAGAATGGGATCAAAGATAGTAAAAATTATACTAGAACAGGATGACATGAAAGTTGTGGCAGCAATAGAAAGCCCTAACAATCAATTTGAAGGTAAAGATGTGGGAGAAGTCATAGGAATAGGAGAAATAGGTGTTGTGGTTGCAGGAGCAGAAAATCTCAAGGAAGTTCTTCAAAGCTCAAAACCCGATGTCCTGGTGGATTTTACCATTGCAAAGGCGGCCATAAATACCATAAAAACTTCTGCAGAATGTAGTGTTAATTTGGTTGTTGGAACAACAGGATTTTCTGATGAACAGATGACAGAGATAAAATCTTCGATAGAGAAGAATGATATCAGAGCTATTATTGCCCCTAACATGGCTGTTGGAGTAAATGTTTTCTTTAAGGTTCTTAAGGATCTAGCATCAATAATAGGTGACTATGATGTGGAGATTATCGAAGCACATCACAGACACAAGAAGGATGCACCATCGGGTACAGCTGTTAAAGCTGCGGAAATTATTGCAACTGAACTTAATCGTGACCTCGCTGAAGTTGGTGTTTATGGGAGAAAGGGTCTTGTTGGAGAGCGTACCAATGAAGAAATTGGGATTCACGCTGTAAGAGGTGGGGATATTGTGGGAGATCACACTGTGATCTTCGCTGGTGAAGGTGAGCGTCTTGAAATAATTCACAGAGCACACAGCAGACAATCATTCGTATCAGGTGTTATAAAAGCAGTTCGATACGTTGTAACAGCTAGAAAGGGTCATGTGAGTGACATGGCAGATGTTCTCGGTCTGAATCAATAGATTTGGATAAAAAACAGAAATTTAAAGTTTTAAAATATTTTTAGAATAATGGGTGGTTAAAATGGTAAACGTGGGAATTCTAGGAGCTACCGGTATGGTTGGGCAACGATTTATTGAGTTGTTGGCAGATCATCCAAATTTTGAGGTAACTGCACTTACAGCTTCCAGCAGATCAGCTGGTAAAAGATATGAAGATGCTGTAACATGGCATCTTGAAAGTAAAATACCTGAAGCTATTGGAGATACAATTGTTGTTGACACAGATCCTAGTCGGGTTAAAGATGTTGAGATAGTATTCTCAGCATTACCTACTCAACATGCATCTGTTGTAGAACCAAAATTTGCTGAGGCTGGTATGAAAGTAGCATCAAATGCCAGTGCAATGAGAATGGAACCCGATGTACCACTTGTGGTACCGGAAGTAAACCCTGAACATCTGGATCTTATAGAAACACAGCAGAGGAAAAGGGGATGGGATGGATTTATAGTCACAAATCCTAACTGTTCAACCATAGCACTTGTAATGACCTTAAAACCATTATATGACCAGTTTAATATTAAAAGGGTCTATGTATCTACAATGCAAGCAGTTTCAGGGGCTGGTTACAATGGAGTACCATCTATGGCAATCGTAGATAATTTAGTACCGTTTATTGGTGATGAGGAAGAAAAAATGGAGTCAGAAACACTCCACCTTTTAGGTGACTTTGATGGTACAACCGTTACAGATGCAAACTTCGGTGTAAGTGCATCGTGCCACAGAGTAGCAGTACTTGATGGACATACTGAAGCTGTTTTTATTGAAATGAAAGATGATTTTGAAGTTGATGACATTAAACAGTCATTTTCAAATTTCAATGGTTTACCACAAAAACTTAAACTCCATTCAGCACCAGAAAATCCTATAGTTATACGTGAAGAGCTTAACAGACCACAGCCCCGTATGGATCGTATGGCTGGTAATGGTATGGCTGTTTCAGTCGGCAGGATACGTAGGGACGATGTGTTTAACAATAGTTTAAAATATATTTTAGTTGGACACAATACAATAAGGGGCGCTGCTGGGGCTTCAATATTAAATGCAGAGCTTATAAATGAAATAATGTAAAAACAATTTATAACTCTTTTTATACTTTTTTAAATATTAATAAATTTGAACTGTATCTTTTTACGTTGATACCGAAGTGATCCTACCATATTTTATGCAGTATTTCCAATATTTTGGTGAATATAATCTTAAAGCTTAAAAACAGGTTAGTACATAGATAATAAATAGTGATATAATGGCGTTATTAAAGGATACAGAGAGAGAACAGTTGAGGCAACTTGTGAAAGCATGTCTGCTAGAGATAAGCAAACTTAAGATCGAACTTAAAAAGAGTCAGAATGAATCTACAGTATCCACCGAAACTGAGAGCATTCGGATAAAAGCTGTTCAAGAAGAGTTTAATAATCATCTTATCAAGAAAGATGAAGAGATAGCACAGCTCCATGCTGTGATTAATGAAAAGGAAGATAAAATAACTGAGTTGGAAAAGATAAAAGTGAACTTCGAAGCCATAATATCACGCCCTAAAAAGGATCTTACATCCTTCCAATCACAGATTTATCTATTATTGCCCTATGAGGAGGATACAACAGAAAATCTTTATTTAAAACTCAAGACAATTGGATTTAGCGAATTATCGAATGAAAACTTTGAACACGCTCTAAGAAACCTTGAAAGAAAGGGCTATTTTATATCAACTCCCGAGGGAGAAAAAATCCTGTGGAAAAAAATAGATAAATAAATTAATTATATCATAAACGATTATAACTAGTTTCATAATATTTTTTACCTAGTTTAATAATGGATTTTTTTGGAGGTATTAAACATGGATTGGGCTTTGTTGATTTTAAAGATATTATTGATATTCTTTGTTGTTTATTCGTTGATCAAATTTTTTGTATTCTTCTTTGTTAAGTACGATACAAGAAGAAAATTGTTAGACTCATCGTATAATGGGAAATCCACAGCAACGAAAATATCGGATATTTTCCTGCTGAGTATGGTACTGCTTTTAATAATATTTCTATATCTATCTGGACGGACAGAATATCTCAGTTTTATAACGGGACTCCTGGTTGGAATGGTTTTGATCCAGTTATATTTCCACAGTTTCTCTGAACCATTAAAACCTGAAGAGTCTCCAAAACCGCCAATTTCACCTATAAAAATAATGTCCTATGGAATAGAGGCAAGTCCTGGAAAAGCATGGAGAGAACTGTTAATAATGACGGTTATATTTATATGGGCTTTGTATATGCTTTTAACCCAAGGTTTTGGTTTATAATAGGGATATGGTAATAAATATCATATCTCTAATTATTAACTATTCCTGTTTTGTTTTCATATTATCTAAAGCTTCTAATGTTAAAGTTCTTAATAATTCTTTTAATTTATTTTTTTCACCAAAATCTAAGGATTTAAGATTATTCTCCCATTTCTCATCCATTAATTGGATATTATTAACAATATCCCTGCCCTTTTCTGTTATGGTTATTACGTTCTTTCTACGATTATTCTTATCAACGTTACGTGCAACCATACCAGCATCTTCTAATTTTTTTAAAGCCCGAGCTATAGTACTTTCATGATTATGATAGATATGGGCTAACTCATCTTGAGAAATACTGTCCTTTTTTGATAAAGTTTTTAAAAATTGAAATTGTCCCCCATGGATTCCATATTTCTCTATTTCATGAAATAAAAAAAATAAATACGCCCTACTAACCGTTGATATTAAAGAGCCTAAACTCATATCCAATATTTCATCTCTTGTAAAACCTACATATTCCGTCATAATTATCTACTCCCCTATTATTATTTATATAATTTATTAAAAAAAATAAAGAATCAAATATTTTAGTTAATATTTAAATTAACTGCATCTTTTTTTAATCTTTGTAAAAAGATTTTAAAGTAGGCATAACTGATAGCCGACCCTAGAATAATACCCACCACAATTCCCAAATAAATTCCATCTGCACCTAAACGTAATACAAATCCAAGAACATATGCAGATATAAGTGAAAGAATTAAATCTCTTACAATAATTAAAACTAAAGAGGTATGTCCTTTACCCATAGCTTGGAATACACTTGAAGATGCTAATCCAAATGGTATTGCTATTAAAAATACACAGAATATTCTAATGAAATCTACAATCCTCGGAGCTAAAATTGCACTATTAGATGAATAGGTGAATAACCATGTAATGTTCGGGGCAAAAATGTATATTAAACCAGCTAAAACTACTGAAATAAGCACAGCTAACTTTATGGAATAATTAAAAGCCAATTCTAACTTTTTAAAATTCTTTGCACCAAAGGCTACTCCCGCAGTTATTAATAAGGCTGTTTCTATACCCATTGCAGGTGTCATTCCTATTGTTACTATTCTCCAACCTGCAGTATAAACAGCTACTGCAGTTGCTCCGCCTACAATAACTAACATGGCATTGATAATTATTGATGTTATGGACATTATAAAGAACTCAACACTTGCAGGCAAAGTCACTAAAAGTATATCTTTAATAATGCCAATATCTAATCTGAAATTTCTTAATTTCAACTCTATATATGTATCCTCTTTTACTAAAATCCAATATAATATCACTATACATGATACTAATGATGATAGCACAGTTGCTATTGCTGCTCCACTTATTCCCAGTTTTAATGTGTAAATGAATATTGGGGCAATAACAATGTTTAATAAACTTGATATTGCAATTGCATAGGTAGCTCTGTTCATATCCCCCTCAGCACGTAGAATACTCGAACCTAATGTATTAAATAACAATGCAAAAGATCCTAAAAATATAATTTGCCCATATTCATTTGCAAGAGTTAAAACGCTACCTGCACCTATCACCAATAAAATATCCTTTAAAAATAGGATGGAAATGATGGGTAGTGCTATTGAAATTATAAGAGTTAATAGTACTGAGTGCATTCCTGCATTATTTGCTTTATTATTATTTTTTGAACCTATACAACGGGCTATAAGTGATGTAGCGCCAGTTCCTATACCTGACCCTAAACCGAAGATTATCATAAATAATGGTGAAATAAATCCTAAAGCGGCCAATGCATCAAAACCCAGTCCAGCAACCCATATACTATCTATTATTAGGTAACTTAATGCGAGTAGCATCGTTAACATCATGGGAAATGATAGTTTCCTTATAGCTCTTTTAGGATCTCCTGTTATTAATTCGATCCCTTTGTTAGATTTGGTTTCTTCATTTGTCATGTATTACCTCGATTTCTTGTTTATTTTATCAAATTAATATTATTGCATAGTACAATAATTGCATAATGCAAGTGTTGTCGTACATAACATATATACTCTTGCATAATGCAAGAGTTGTAATGATGGATGTATAACAAATTCTCCAAATCCAAACAACCCATTAAATTTTGTTAACCCTTACATCATTACCAATATTCAAAATAAGAATTAAATGTAGACGATAAATCAAAAGAACATAACAAAATCACTAATGTGATTATTTAATTTATCCATCAAAAATAAGCCGATCACAAACTATTTATAGAACCTC
>PLTK01000056.1:0-6405 GCA_003164415.1 Methanobacterium sp.
TTGGTTTTAAATCAGTTAAATATCCAATTATACAATATAACCCATTATTTATCAGTTATTAACTCCCAGTAAATTAGTCTGGTCATATTTATCCAGATCAGCGATCATTGAATCGATATTTGATGTTGTTGTTATTATTTCCTGGTCCTGTACAACTGGAGGATTATAGGGCACCAGATGATAGGGGCTGTTTGGTTCTTTTTCCTTACCACTGGCAGCACAGTAATCTGCACTGCATTTACTACAAGTCCATTCACCCTCAGGCGAGTCCTTTGGATTAAATTTTAAAGTACCATAACTATGGCAACGAGGACAATAATTCTCAAATGTACCGGTATGATACCCATAACTCATTGAACCACAGGAACAAAATGCTGTAGCTTTTACAAAAGCAGATGTTACCTCTACATTATATGGTTTCATAGATGATGCACCAGCTGTTGGTAGAGATAAAATTAAACATACTAAAATTATGATATAAAATTTAAATCTCCGATGTGGTTGAATCCCATTTGACATGCTTATCAACTCCTGAAATTAAATAGCATACTCTCTAAGATAATAACTGAGATGTTTATTTCAAATAAATGAGTTAAAAAAGGAACAATAATATTTTTGTTTTATATCATAGATCCCTGATGTCACTAGTTATTTGATTCACTATTGCTTGGTTAATTATCAATCAAAACCGTTGATTAAATTTTAATTCATTCCAATTTAAATTTCATAGTGAGTATATATACATTCTTATATAAACTTTTCTAAAGCTCCATTTAAAAAATACACTCTAAATATCCCATAATAAGCTTCGATATGCTCTTATTTCCCTTTATTAAAAAAAAATTATCTTTGGGTCTTAAAAGCGGTTATAGATTGATTTAAGGCATTCTTATTTGAAATTTTATAAAAAAAGATCTACATAACTTAAAAGAATAACATAAATAAAAAAAAATTTATAATAAAAAAAATATTTTAACTAAAATCTTTCTAAAATCGCAGAAATAAGTTTTACTGCATTTTCAACGTCTTCAAGTCCTATTACACTGACGGGTGTGTGGATATATCTTGATGGTGGGGATATAACACCGGTTGGTATCCCTTCCCTTGTAAGGTGGATTGAAGTCGCGTCTGTTGTTCCCCCATCACTCACTTCGAGCTGAATAGGTATTTCTTTTTCCTCTGCAACACTAATAATTAATTCTTTAACCTTTGGATGAGTTATGAGGCCTCTTCCACTTGCATCTGCAAGGATGACTCCTGGTCCTTTACCAATTTTAGCGGGTGCATCTTCTTCTTTGATACCTGGATGGTCACCAGCTATTGTAACATCTAGTGCCAGTGCCATATCTGGATTTAATCTAAAAGCCGATGTCTTTGCACCTTTAAGTCCAACTTCTTCCTGTACAGTTCCAACACCATATATGGTAGCGTTGGTTTTAGCTTTTTTCATAACCTCTATTAATACTGCACATCCAATCCTATTATCCAAGGCCTTACCCTTGTAAAGTTTACCGAGTGGAGTGAATTCCTGTTTAATAGTTGCTACGTCTCCAAGCTTAACCCTTGATTCTGCATCTTCCTTATCTGATGCACCTATATCAATAAACATGTTTTCAAAGTCGGTTATTTTTTTCCTTTCTGCTTCTTTCATTCGATGAGGCGGTTTTGAACCTATAACTCCAGTCACATCTCCATTAGAAGTACGAATGGTTACTTCTTGATTTAAAAGCATTTGATCGTTTATTCCACCAATCTTAGAAAATTTGATGAATCCATTTTTATCGATATACCGTACCATAAGACCTATTTCATCCATATGGGCTGCAAGCATTATTCTTTTCCCATCGGGTTTACCATTACGGGTAGCGATCACGTTTCCCATCTCGTCAACTACCACATCATCAACATAATCCCTTAATTCATCTATCATGATATTTCGAACTTCATCTTCAAATCCAGAGACTCCATGTGCATCTGCAAGTTTTTTCAATAGATCCTTCATATTTTTTACATCCTTTTTTTTATATGGAATTATTTCTATTTTTTTTTTAAATAAAATATATATTATATCAATAATTGAAAATAAATTTATCTCATCAAAGATTTAAGTAGGATTAAAACACCAACAACAACCACAATAATGGGTCCTGCTTGCTCTTTTATGAAAGTCAGTGGAATTAATCCAATATTAACTCCGTACCAAATTATACCTATAATTATGAAGCATAGACTAATATAGATACCCCAAACATTCCTTTTTTTAGGTTTACGAGTCTTTATATCTTCATTTTTATTGATGTCAATATTCTCTTTCATTTTAATTTCAACTCATATAATTATAATTCTTGTAATATTTACCCCAATGTAATAATATACGACAATTTTTGTGTTGTAACTACTACTGCTGTGCTGTTTTGGCTTGTATTGTTAAATCCTGCAGTATTTAATGAATTAATTATACTATTAAACACCAGAGTAGGATTAGATACATGTCCTGAAAAATGTATTACAATATTATATTGGGTGCTGGATGAATTTGTCATGTTCACACTTGTTACCCTTACAGGAGCTTGACTAGTATTGGTAAAAACCATATTTGCAGTGGCATTATTAGCNNAGAAGTATATATTCAATAGATATCTGTGCTCGTTGATCCATTTTATTGTTCCCTTTAAAATCTTTCCCTAAAAATCATATTAAATTTTAAAATATTTTTAGGTAGTTATAGATAAATGACTTTGCTGAGGTATATTTTTTTCTATTCTACATCTATAACAGAAAATGAAAATAAAACAAATATCTGTGATTATATTCCTAATATAATTTGACAAAATTTATTTCACTCTTTTTAATGTCTTGGATTATGATTTTAGTGTCTAAAAGAGGCATATAATTCTTTGATCAATTATTATATTAAATATATCCACTTAAACGATATTTTAGAAAGGTATATAAATATTGTTGTGACATAGTAAATATCATAATTATAACATGTGTTACGGGGGAAGAAATTTTTGTCACTATTATCAGATGATACAAGAGGATTTGCAATATCTCTTGATCTATTGCTTGCTTTAATACCGATTACATTAGTAATAGGATTTGTAGCCTCAGATATGGATAATTTAATATTCCAAATGGAAGATACTGTTTTTAGAAGTTCTATGGATCGTGCTGCAGAAGATGCGATGGGTGCATTACTAGAAACCTCTGGGACTCCATCAAATTGGGAAGTTAATGGCAACCCACAAATCGCAGGACTAGCACAGTTAGACACTTCCACAAATACTCCCGATCAGGGAGCAGTGGATCCTATTAAGTTGGCATCGTTAACCACGTCCCAAGTACAGCAATTAGTAGGAAGCCAATACGGTTTTTATTTTAATGTTTCGACGGTGAATAATAATACTGGAACTCCCACTTCGTTAAAAACACTTGGTAACAGTAGTTTGGGGTCTGGAAAAGATGTTGTTAGGGTTCAAAGAATTGCCGAAGCATCACAATTTAAGGTCGTTTCATCTCTGCTCGGACAAATACTGTATCTAGGAAGTCCTATAAGCTTTAGTTTACCTAGTTTCCCAACCAGTTTCACTTCAAGTCAATCCTACGATTACTGGATTTTAATATCTAACAATGCAGGATTTACAAGTGCTACAGTTAACGTAAACAATAATGCCATTAATTTTAACAGTACAAATATAACCACTGCAGCAATGATAAATCCAAATTTCTTGATAACAAATTCTACAAATTCAGGTCAATATTATAATAATACAGTTACATTAAATGTTACAGGGAGTTTCCCTAGTTCTATGGATATACGTATAGTACAGGCCCCTAAAAATACGGCTCCAGGGGCTATAACTGCGAGCACTGTGGTTCCTCAACCAACTAATTTTGTGCTTTATGTATGGTTAAAATGAAATTTAATTAAAAGGATTATCTAGTGATATGATGGACGAAAAAGGATTCATTTTTACAACGGATGCTACTCTGGCTTTAGTAGTTATGATAGTTTTTACAGCTTCAGTAGTTACCTACGGACTTCTTCCAGTGTATCAGGGTGAAAACCACCAACACCTGGAAGGTATTGCAGATAGTGCACTGGATGCAATGGACCAAAGCGGTGCCCTTCGTCAGGCAGCTGTTGAATATGCAAGCGGTAATACAACCGGAGCTCAAGCTACATTAAGTAATTCTCTTCAGACTGTGTTACCAAATGATGTGGGTTATAGTTTAACCTTGCAAACATATCCTGCTGTTTCAAATAGTAATGGTATTGCATTACCCACCGATACGGTTACTAAAGTTAAAGTCATATCAGGACCACAGCAAGGTTGGATGGGAAGGGCTTACTATAAACAAGATCAAGTACTCTTCCAGACCATAAACAGCACTTCTGTTACAACGATTTGGAATTTCCATAACTACCTTAGTAATTTCGATCCATGGAGTGGAGGTCTACTCTCATATCCTTACTGGGGTGGAACTGATCCAACTGGTCGTACTCCACCACCTCAAACTGCGGTACCTATCACATTTTATGTACCGGGAACACCCAACAGTGCAGTATTCCTAATAGGGGCTGCAGCAGGCTCAGGTCAAACCAAATTATTCAATCCAGATGTGGTTATAAATACCATTAATCAAAATAACATCTTAAATTCAAGTTTTATCTTTACATATAACAGTGCAAGCCAGGGACCTATCTCAAACTACCAACAGAATTTATGTGCAACTGAATTAAGTAATGGATATAATAATTTTTATGTTCAGTTTAAGAATGCCACAGCAACTGATAATCTACCTTGGTTTAATATAATAGCTAATTATACCACACCAATAAGTGTGCCTGTGGGAGTCGCAAATATGACGGTACCATTTGCGAATGTAGCTGGAATCGGAAATCCTACCAATGATGTTATTTATAACTTTGATAATGGTGGAACAGTAACTAATACAACATCACGAACAGAAACATGGGCTGATCTTCAAAGTAACTTCAACTATGATGTATCAAAACCCTTTGTACTTACAGGCCTGCCTGTTATTGGTACAGGATCTGCTGTTGCATCGGAACAAGATATAAATATCCCTCTAGGCAGCAGGCTTTTTGATGCTGTTACTGTTGTAAATGCATTTGGTGGAGAAGACGGTTGTGTTGTACAGGTTGAAGATCCAACCGGTCTTATTTCCACTGCTTTTTCATCGTGGGGTAATACAGCTAGAACCGATGGTGGATACGGTAATGTACCGGGCACTATAAATATTGCCCCCTACCTTAAAGTAGGAGACAATAAAGTTAGAATAATAACATGGGACGATGTATCCAGTACGGATTATGATTTAGCAGGACTTGAAGACTGTTATTCCAAGATTATGTACAGTCAATTTCCAATAGCATGGGACACATTCCCATTTAGTAGTTATCAAAATACCAGCAGTAATCCAACCACAACCGAAACCCAGGTTGAACCATTCACGGTAAATAGCTCTGCACAGAGTGCACTTCTATTTGTTGGTGTTGGAACTGCAACACGAAACATTACAGTTACACTTAAAAACCCAAGTACAGGAGCTAGTTCTGTTCTTTATCCGGCTACCCAGCCTGTACCATATGTATTAGATCTAGGTGCACTCGATGCTGCAGCAACACAATCAACCCATGTGATGACATCGGTAGTTGGAAATGGATCATCCCTTATACCTGGAAATTACACTCTTACAGTTTCTGTATCACCATCCATAGCTTATGAATCGGGAGATGGGGCAAGTAATCCTCCAGCATACGGTAATCTTGGTGATCCAATTATCTTCTCAGGCACAAGGATAAGTGTTATATATCCTCAGTTCCTTCAGAATGTTTATGCAACAGCATACGAGAGTACACCACAAGCAGCAATAGCCGCTGCTGATGCTAATTTATCAGCAGCTTTAGCCCCCTACTTTGGAAATGTATCCAACAGTTCATTTAAAAATTCTGCTGTTTGGACAGGNNTTGGCATTTTTACTTTTCATACCAGTAATAATACTGGCTGTATCATTCAGTGGGATAGTAAACGAGGTAAACGCATTATCTGCTATTGTTGTTGGTGGGGATGTTACATCTACAGCTGCAAATAATATTGTAGAAGACTTGCAACAAGAAACAGCCGATGACGGCCGGAATGCAGCATTCCAAGCAACTGTAACTGTTATCAATAGCTATAACCTTCATAATAATCCTTATTTCGGAACCAGTCCTGGAACAGATAGTAGAAGTTTTATTGAATCCAATACGCTCACATTAATCAACCAGAATATCACTACTACGTGCAGGGTAATTGAACAACAAACAGGTAGGAATATCATAATGAATGGATATACAATCGATCCAAACGGTACAAGTTCTTATCCAATTTTCAC
>PLTK01000056.1:6411-27220 GCA_003164415.1 Methanobacterium sp.
CCACCATTAAATGTATATGTATCAATAGTTGGATTGGAAGATCCTTACATATGGGTAAATACATTTGCACATAATAGCAGTCTTATATATCCTTATCCGGATTATACTTCATCAAATAGTATTATAGGTGGATCTAACAGTAGCATATATCATATGGGTGACCATGTTTCTGCTGGTAAATTAGATTATCTTAACACGGCACTGGTTGGGGCAACATGTTCAACTACAGGTGCTATGTCCTATTACTTCCCAGATGTACATGGACTCACATTTTTTGACAGATTAGAAAATAGGACAAATAATACATCGGCCGGCCCTAACAGCGCTAAAATGAGCACATTTGTTCTATGGAATCCTAATTATCAGAATATGCCAGGGTATACTGCATCGTATTTGGATCATGAATATTTTGCAGGAATTAATGGAACACCCATAACAACTAATCATACAGGTGTTGTTACAAATGTAACTGATCCTATTGGTAATGTTTTCTACCTTTCAAATACTTATAAAGGAATTCTTGGACTTTTAAGCAATTATAACTATTAGGTGAAACATGTTTTTAGATGATAAAGGACAAGCAACAGCGGAATTCATTTTCGTTACACTAATTGCTATAATTATAATTGGAAGTCTTGTAAGTGTTATTGGAAGTAATCAGGCTAAAACACAAGCTGGTGATGTTGCAGGTGCTTCGGTAATGGGACAAAAAATAGCTGAAACAGTTAACACCGCTTACATAAATGGTAATGGTTATTCTCTTACATTAAATCTTTCAACATTAAATTATGGACTGACCAGCTCGTACTATCCATTTGCGTTTACAGCTGGAATTAGTAACAGTACAGGTACAGGTGTTGTTACTGTAACCACAGGAGTTAGTTCAGTTGCTATTAATGTAATCCCAACGCAATTTAATGGTTCAGGATCCAGCAATATGAACAACAATCATGTTTACACTGTTACTAATGTTAACGGTACAATTCAAATAGTATAAAATTAACCGAAGAAATTATATAGCATATATACAAGTGTTTAATATGGACTTGAAAGATGGATGGGAAAAAAAAGCATTAATAGGTGTTGGTGTTGTTGTTTTAGCGATAATCATCTATGCATATTTCATACCATTTTCTGGAACTCCAGAACCCAGTTTACAATCAAATCAAGCATCTAATATTCCTGCAACACCCATACCATATTCTGTACCGGCCGTAAATAATTCAACATCAAATAATTCAACCACCAATGGAAACTTAACATTAACAGCGGATCAAGCTAAAAATATAGCACAAGACGCTTTTCCTACCTATACTATTGGTACTCCCACATTCCAAAATAATATTAACATTAATGGATCATCATATTCTGTTTGGGTTGTCCCAATATCTCTTAACAGTACATCAAAAACAGTATACATAGATAATTCTGGTGCAATTGTTCAAATAAATTAATAAATATTATTTTTGGTTTAAAGTTTTTTTTATATTATCATATATTCATATTTGACAAGTGTTTATTAGCTATAAGATCAGAGATTAAAACATGGACACATTAACAGTAATATTGATGATAGGACTATTCATATTTCTATTAATCTTTATATTTTCAGCAGCTCTTTTAACACCAATAATTGGGAAAAGGAACATATTGTTTGTAATATTCCTAGGTTTTACAGTAGGAGCCGTCGGCGGTGCATTTTTTATAGCTCCAGCTTTCGATGATATTCCAGTTATTGCAAGTTCAATCATAACCGGTACGTCTCCTGGTACTGATATGGTAGATATAAATGTTTCAACCGATGTCAATATATCTAATTTTATTCAATCAACTAGTAAAATTGATGGTGTTCAAAGTATTCAAAGTAATGGGATAACAATTAAAACGGATCCAATGTCAAACACTTCGCAAAGTTTTTTCATTACAAGAATACCCGAAGAAGATAGTAATGTGACTTCTGTTGTAATGCCAACAAATGATACAATGATACTGGATATAAAAAATAATACCGACCCAGGCGATACTATAAACACTCTCCAATCATGGATGATGTATATTAGTGGTACAAGCATAAGTTACAGTATGGTAAATGTTACTATGGCTGTGGAATCCTCTAAGTATTCCCAGATAATGACTCAACTTCCACAGGGAGAAGTTGTAATAACCAGTGTATCTGGTCCGTCTGTTGATAACTTACAAAAAGTATCTAGTATAATGCCTTCCAAATCCAACATAGTAATTTTCTGCGGATTTATTGGTGTTGTAACAGGACTTTCTGGAATGTTTATAGACAGTATCCTAGGTGTATTACAAAGGGTAAAACGGAAGATAACTGAATTTAAACGATAGAACATATATTTTATTTTTTAATATAATTAATCAAAAAAATTTTTATTACTAAAATCATAATCAAAGGTGTAAATTTAATGAAGGCAGCAGTACTCTTTTCAGGCGGTAAAGATAGTACAATGGCAATTTATAAAGCTATTGAAGAAGGATATAATGTTGAGTATTTAGTTTCTATGATATCAGACAACCCTGAATCATACATGTTCCATGTTCCAAATATACACATCACAGAACTTTCATCTGAAGCCATGGGCATTCCACTCATCAAAGCAAAAACACATGGAGTAAAGGAAAAGGAGCTAGATGATCTGAAATCTGTTTTAAAAGATCTGAAAGATAAGGGTGTTGAAGCCATATTTGCAGGTGCACTTGCCTCTAAATATCAAAAATCTAGAATTGATCAATTGTGTATAGATGTTGGACTCATATCTAAAGCGCCTCTTTGGCATGTTGATCCTAGGGAGTACATGGAAGAGATTATTAATTTAGGATTTGAGGTTATAATAATCAGTGTATCTGCAGAGGGTCTTGATGAATCATGGCTAGGAAGAAGAATAGACAGTAAATTGTTGGATGAGATAATTAAGCTACACAATAAATATGGGATGCACATGGCATTTGAAGGTGGTGAAGCCGAAACATTGGTACTTGACTGTCCAATTTTTAAGAAACATATAAAAATTCTTGAATCATCAAATGTTTGGGATAGAGACAATGGTTACTTTCTAATATCCAAAGCTGAACTTGAAAAAAAGTGATTGAAGATAATTAAAATGGTAATTCTAAGAAATTTATACACATTTAATATAAATTTAATTTACTCTTCAATTTATTTGGCTGTCATCCATTTTATAAAACCTTCAATATCGTCAGTTTCAATGGTAACATCGATTTCTCCAAGAATTGACATACCCTTATCAACAAAGTTTGGTGTTGATACAAGTGCAGCTTGTTTACTCAATGAAAAACTAATTTTATTACCCTCCGTACCATTTAGAAATATTCTCTGAGCTGTATCACGTATTTTCCTGATTTTAAGGGATTCACGAAGATCCAAGAGTGATTCATTTTCACCGGTCACACTTATATATCCTTCTCCAATTTCAAGTTCATCAAAATTCAAAATGTTAGATATAGCAGTAATAACTTTATCTAGGTCTTCTGTTGGGTTTACCCTGGCCCTTGCAGTTATTTTGCATTTCATTTTCAAGTATACTCCTAATTATGTTTTTAATTTTTTTAAGTGGTCCCTCATTAACAACCATATAATCAGCTGTTGCTATTACACTACCAATTCCAAAGTTAAGTTCCCTTTGATCCCGTAATTTAAAATCTGATTCTTCACGTGAATCATCTGGTCTCATTCTTCGTTTCAAACGTTTAAATCGTGTATTAGGAGTTGAATGTATTGCTATTACTTTAAATTCATTGAAATTTTTTTTGAATATTTCAACTTCATAAGGGCTTCTAATACCTTCTATCATATAAATATCACATTTAGGAACTNNTAATCCGTGATCTGTTACGGGAATTATTCTCTAAACTGGGGCTTTTAGATGCAATATATGTTTTAATAATTTCTACACAGCGTTCTGCAACAACAAACTCACCATACTCTTTTCTGAGTTCAACTGCTACATCTCCAGTTTTTTGATTCCTCTTTTTGGCTTCTTCCCTTATTACATCACCCATTCTGACAAGGGGTATATCCAGTTTCTTTGCAGCTCGTGAAACAACACTTTTTCCTGATCCTGGTAATCCTGTTACTCCAATAATTTTCATGGTTTCACTCTGCCTGTGTGTTTATCTGAAATTTTTTTAAGGGATTCATTTAGGTTTTCCTGATTATTGAAGTCCCTTACTATTTGATGTAGGGTAGAATCCTCAACATTGTTAAGTTCATGAACTGCTTGTATTAAATTGGGTATGGCCCTCACTATATTGTCTATTATTGTTATGGTTGCTGTTTTAGCAGTCCTTGAGAGTGGATTAAGATCTATTGTAATAAGCAGTTTGTCTAATTTTACAAGTGCTTCTGCTCTATCACCATCTTCCAGTGGTACAAGTACAACATCTGCAATGTAAACCCCCTCCCGACTTGAATTAGCCCGGGGACCTTTAAGACCCCTGATCATTGCCTTCTCTTCATGATCTGTTCCCAAAATATTTTTAGCACCTGCATCACCCAGAACATTTGCAATGACAGACACTCTTTTGTCTGTTCTGTGAAACAGGTTTATCTCTATCTTTGCATCAAGATCATCAGCTAGTTTAACAATTTCATCAGAAACCAGTGCAGTGGTGTTACCATTAACTGATATAACTGGATTTTTTGCAAGAATAAGTGCGGCTGCAGCAGCTTGGACTGCTTTTCTAGCATTTGGTGTTGTTTCTTCTCCTAAAAGATAATCAAATGCTTCACCCCTTCCATGGGCTATCATTCCAGACTCTGCAAGTATCCCCTGATTATAGGCGTTGACTATTTTCTCTCTTAATTTTAGTGATTCGTATCTAGGATGATCCTTGTGTATCATACAATTATCTAATTAGGATTTCATCGTATATATTCATTATTAGAGTGTAATCTTAGGTTAGAAATAATAATTCTGTATTACAAAGTCAAAATTGATTGTTATAAGTATTACCATTTAATTTGCAGGATGAGAATTTAAAAATAATTTTAAAAATATTAATCAATATTGAATACTAAAAAGATAATCTTAACAAACATATATTATATAAAAACTATTTATAAAATTTTATAGTAATAAAACCAATGATTTCAGATTTTATAGGGGTGGAAACTGTTTTTTAGAGCATATTCTGAATAAATATTAAGATCTTATAGATTCGAATTTTACAATTATTAAAATTTAAATCGGATTTTAAAAGGAATAAATTTGAATATATAATACTGCAATGATGTTTATAAAAGGAAATAATTGAAGTAATAATATTAAAATAAAAGTTAATGAATTTTTTTTTATATGGTATTTGAAGTTTCAATTATCTTATTTAGTATATACTACTTTCTTTTACAGTTTCAAGAGTTAAGTATTCTTGGAAGAATTTGTTAGCCACATATAACCCTTTTCTTCTGTTAAAATTTCAATTTCTCCATTTTTTAAGTTCCGTTAAGTAGAATGGCACTCCATTAAACTTATTTTTCATAGAACTTGCAAGTAATAGTGGAATGTGAGTATATCTTTATGTAATATAAACTTCTCAAAAGGAAACTTGTTACTCTAGTAACTTTGAGTTTAGCTATTGATACTGATCATAATTTAAAAAGTTTTTATTTAAAAGTTAATTTATTATCCTACATAGTATGCAGGCAACATACGTTCATGATTTGCTAAGTATCCACTTATTCGATCTTTTAATCATTTTTATATTATCTTAAGATTCATGGATTGTTTGCTCGCTTGATCGAAAGCTTAATTGTTATTTAAATTGCCGAAAGGAAGCAGGAGAACAGTTTAAACGTTCCATGCCAAATGTTGAGCATTTATAATTATCCATTTTTCCAATGAGAGAACGTTTCTACTCTAAGCAATCTATTATTCAAGACTACAATTTAGTGATTCTAATCAATATAAAAAAATATATCAAAGAGTAATAGATTTATGATTTTTTTGTATCTCAAGTTTAGGATTCATAAAAAGTGAGTATTATTGTCACTCTTAGATTATAAATTTGACATACTTTTTATAGTATTTGTTATTAATATAATTTTAATTTTTCCGATAATTTTTTCAATTTAATAATTGAATTTAAGATATCATTGAATAACCTACTCATTTTTGTATTAATATATTCAGGCAAAAAACTATTTTAAAGTCAATACTTATTTTAAGTAGTACCTTTAATCCCATTTATAGTGAAGTACCAAAAGTTTTACACTATCCAAATAATAAAACCGGTAAAAATTGGTTTTAAGTTATTTTAGAGATAATATCACCAGATTCATCGATTCAAAAGTTTAATAAATTACGTTCTTAACTATAATTTTTAAATTATTTGCATTTCTTAAATTGAGATATTAAAGAGCAAAAAAAATAATATTCCTAAAAAAAATGAAGCATTTTCTTTTTATTTTCGAATATAGAGGGATTAATCCCTAATAAAATTGGTGAAGATGATTTCTTCCTTCTCTGGGAGCTGGATGCCTGCCTTTGTGCCAGCATCTTTGCACTTCAGAAACCATGCCATATTCCTTGCAAGCACGCGCATGGTCTGCAATCCTTCCAAATCTTTTTTCACATCTTCCGGTTTTGTTCCATGAACCATGTTCCAATAGCGGGAAGAAATAATGGGCATCTGTGAAACGGTGAAATACTTATTAAGCTGGTCAAAAGTAGCTGTAGTTCCCGCTCTCCTTGCAGAAATAACTACTGCCGCTGGTTTCAGATAAAAAGACTGTCTGCCTCCTACTAAATCCGAATAGAAAACACGATCCATAAAAGATGTAATAGCCCCACCAGCAGCAGCATAATGAACGGGAGAACCGAAAATAAATCCATCAGCATCATCTACAATTTCAAGAAAATCGTTGACACGATCATCAAAGGAACAATGTCCTATTTCAGCGCATTTTAAACATGAGGTACACCCTGCAAGTGGTTTTGTACCTATCCAGAAAATTTCTGTGTCAATACCTTCTTCATTCAAAGTCTTTTCAACTTCTGTAATGGCAGTATATGTGCAACCCTTCTTATGTGGACTTCCATTTACTAATAATACTTTCATTCTCATTACCTCATTTTAATCTTAAATAATATCTTTTTGGGTTTTTGTAAGATTGTTTATTAACAAACTTTTTTATTTTAATTGTCTGGATGAATATTTCGATAGTTTTAGGAAAATAAAAAAAATATTATTTTTAATTTATATTTTAACCGCCATGAATCATATTTAAAATTTTTATTTTGTCTTGACTTGTTAGTATTTCATTTTCTCCTACAATTTCATTATTTTTCATAATTGTAGCTACAAATATTGGGATATCCAGTTTTTCTAACAGTTCTTTTCCAGTTATACTCTCTGTATCAATTTCTTTTTCTTCATCATTACCCATCCCATCTGAAACTATTATTTTCAAACTTATCACCTTTACTGTTTTATATAACCACTGAATAATCCAAATAAAAAAAAGGGATTAGGTTTACAAACCTGCCCTTGTCACTATTATTTCTGCTACTTCTTCAGCCGATTTAAATGGGAAATCATCAGCTGTTAATACTTTACCCGCATCTCCAGCTTTCAATTCAACAGTTCCAGATTTACATGTGGTTTCTGCACCATTTGGAAAAGCAGCTAAAAGTACTTCGGGAGTCTCTATTGGAAACTTAGCTCCTGCAAGCGCCCCGATTATCTGTGCTCTAATATCTTCTTTTACGCTCATATTGTATACATCCTCCTAAAATATTTTTACTGACTACAAATTAACCATTGTTAATTTAGAATAATATACTTTACAGTCATTAAAATATACTAACTATAGTTTCAAGACCAAATTAAAAAAAANNCTAAGTAGAATATAAAGATCACTTAAAACATCACAAAAGTGTCTATTTTCAAAATAAAATTATACAAATCACAGAATTGTTTATTTTTCCGTAATTTTTGAAAAATCAGCAAGCATTGTAAGCAAATTAAATCCTTTTTTGGTTATCATATAATCGCCTCTTTCATGTCTTTGCAATATCAGATCAGTTTCTAGTAATTTTTGTATGTGGAAGAGTAAATTACCACCACGTAGTCCTGTCAATTCCGAAAGAGTGGAAAAGGTTCTGGTCTCTGAGGCCATTGATTTGAGTATCTGAAGTCTCTGTTTATTGGATAATGGTTCCAGTACACTTTTGACTATATTTTCCTCTGAAATAGTTGATATTTCAGTCCTCTTTTCTTTATTTGTGCTGTAAATTTGAAGTGAACTAACGAGGTCTAGTTGTTTGTTAAATAGTGTATTTACTTCAGTGAAACAAATATCGCATTTATCAAACAGTGCCCCTTTTTGAATTTCACTCAATTCTACTTTCTTCTCTTCAATAACATCTTCCGAAACATTATCTCGCTTTATAAGATCTTCATTGTTTGCCAGGAAATTTGTAAATCTTGACTTACATGTATCTCTCATCTCACAGAGATCCACCATGCCCCTTTCTAAGCAATTTTCTCTATCATCTGAAACATAAGATGTGATGGAATTTAAAAAATCCTTCTTTAAATTGGCTAACATTAATTCAAGATATTCTTTATTGGACCTTTCCATCAAACGCTTAATATCTTGATGTATTGAGTCTAATTTTGCATCAATGTCCACGATTTTCTCACTGTATATTTCTTCTACCTTCTCCATAAAATACAATTCCGATTAATAAATAATAAAGGTTTCTATTAAAACCTTAAAGGTCATCTCAGTAACTATAATGTAGTAAGTATATTTTACTGACCATCAAGTATATTATAATATCACACCATTTATTATTTAGATGATAATAAAATGGAGGATTTAAATGGTCAAGATTATAGGAATTGTAGGAAGCCCAAAAAAAGACAGTAATACATCATATTTGGTTGAAACAGCATTAAAATCAGCTAAATCAGCCGGTGCAGATACGGATATTATAAACTTAGGGTCAGTAAATATTGAACCCTGTGTTGCTTGTGACATATGTAAAGCAATGGGTGAATGTGGAATAGAAGATGATATAAGTGAAATACTGGAAATTATGATGGAATCTGATGGAATGATCATTGGAAGCCCCGTATACTTTGGAAGTGTTACATCCCAATTGAAGATTTTAATTGACCGTTCAAGACCTCTAAGAGGATCATTCCGACTTAAAAATAAAGTTTGTGGAGCGATTGCTGTTGGAGGTTCAAGAAATGGAGGACAGGAAAGTACAATCTCAGTTATCCATGATTTTCTTTTGATACACGATGCAATAATCGTAGGAGACGGTGCACCAATGGCTCATTATGGAGGTACAGGAGTTGGTGATACTAAAATAGATGAAATAGGAATTGAAACCTCACAAAACTTAGGTAAACGTGTAACTGAACTTGCAATGAGATTGAACTATGACTAGAATATAAAATATAAATCAAAATATCAAAGATAAGTATTTAATGAATGGGAATAGGTTTGCCGAAATCTAGAAATGAGTAATAAAATGTTAGGAGTGTAAAAAAACGTGAATAAAATTTTAGAAAACATAAAAAATAGGAGAAGTATTAGGAGATACGTCGAAGATCAAATTAAAGATGAAGAACTTGACATGATAATTGAGGCAGCCATATATGCCCCTACAGGAAATAATGATCAAGCATGGCACTTTACAATTATACAAAATAAAGAAATGATCGATTATTTGAATGTAGAGGCAAAAAAAATAATGGCAAATATAATGGAAAATTTGCCCGATGATTGGTTTTCAATTGATGAAATAAGTGGAACTGNNGATTGCTGTGCAGCCACACAAAATATCCTTCTTGCAGCGGAATCTCTTGATATAGGTTCATGCTGGATAGGAATTGCCAGATGTAGCTTTGAAAATCAAGACAATATCCAAAAGTTAGGAATACCTGAAGGATATAAACCATATTATGCAGTTTCTCTAGGATATAAAGCTTCAAATAAAAATGTAAAAGCACCTAAAAGAAATAGAGACGTAGTAAATTACATTAAATAACATAAAGTTTGGTTAAAGTCTTAAATGTGCAGATAATTTAATATAGAAGACATCCCGCAAGCGATCGAGCAATCAATTGCTTGCAAGATTAATTTTAAAACAATATTAACAAATATTATACAGATTATTATTGAATCAATCGATTGCTTCATTGATCGCAGAATAGATCAATTAAAAGAAATTGAAGTGATGTATTAGGATAAGGACAAAGCATATTGGGAGCATCCATATAGATACAATTTTATACTCATTCTGATCCTTCCCATTATAGGAGACAGTACTTTTACAGCATTGGATCACTATTAATTTTAACAAATTACATCTAACGAACTATTATCCTAAGTTCACTGAAGGCTAAACATAACAATAAACGTTGTTAACTATGCTTATATTTATGCAGCTTGGTATAGGTGTAATGGCCCAATTATAGCACTATTTAAGTTTTTAATATCAAATTAAAGTTATAATCGGTCAATCTAAAAAGTATACAGGCAATACACCTTCATTTTGGTTAGTATCACTTATTTGGTCAATTTATTTTGCCCAGAATCTAGACTAAAACTAAGTAATCTTTATATGAGTTGTTTATCATAAAAAATTTAAAGTTTAATTTGAGGTAAAAATGTCCGATTTTAGTAATTCTGATCAAACATTAGAGTCTTATAAAATTATTTTTGAATCTAGTTTGGATGCTATTTTACTTACTCATCCTGATGGTACTATTTTTTATGCAAATTCTGCTGCTGAGGAATTGTATGGATACACCCAGCAAGAAATTTGTAATCTTGGAAGAATTGGAATTGTGGATACAAATGATCCCAATTTACAAGTGATTATGGATGAAAGGGCACGTTTAGGTAAATCCAAAGGTGAATTAACCCTTATAAAGAAAGACGGTTCTAAGTTCCCTGCTGAGATATCTACAAGTCTATTCAAAGATGAAAATGGCAACGCAAATACTTTCACGAAAATTCGAGACATCACCCATCGTAAACAGAATGAAAAACAAATTGAATATCATGCATTATTACTCAGTAAAGTAAATGATGCGGTTATTGGAGCTGACTCTAACTTCATTATAACATACTGGAATAATGGAGCAGAACTGATGTTTGGTTTTACAGGAAAAGAAGCAATAGGTAAATCTTCAGTAGAACTTCTACGCCCAATTTACGCACCTGGCGAAAGAGAGATAATTATCAACGAATTAAAAAATAAAGGAACTTCTAAATCGACTATAAGTACAAAACATCGTAATGGAACTGAAATTATTGTAGAAGTTAATTCTAGTCGAATTCTAAATGAACAAAAGGATATTTCAGGATATGTAGTAGTCTATAGAGACATCACTGAGCGAAAGCAAGTGGAAAAACGAACGAAGGAATTATTAGAGAGTGAACAACAACTTGTAGAAGAGCTTCAAACATCAAATGAAGAATTACAGTCCGTTACTGAAGAATTACATGTTTCTAATGAAGAGCTTCAACATCAAGGAGCGGGATTGGTAAAGATCAATCAAGCCTTGTTAGAAAGTGAAAAAAGAATGGATAGATCACAGGAAATTGCTCATCTCGGTAGTTGGGAGCTTGATCTTTTAAAAAATCAATTATTCTGGTCTGATGAAGTTTATAGAATTTTTGGACTGAAACCTCAAGAATTTGATGCAACATATGAAGCTTTCCTAGAAGCAATACACCCTGATGATCGAGAAGCAGTAGATGAAGCATATAATGGCTCTTTACGTGAGGGAATAGACACTTATGAAATAGAATATCGTGTTGTAAGAAGATCTACATGTGAAATTCGTATAGTCCATGAAAAATGCGAACATTTCCGAGATAGTTCTGGTAGGATTGTTCGCTCGTTAGGAATGGTACATGATATCACTGAACGTAAAAAAGTTGAAGAATCTCTTAATCAAAGTCAAAAATTGTTGCAGGATATAATTAATAGTTTTCCATCCCCTATTTTTGTTAAAGACGTTGAAGGTAGGTTTTTAACTATCAATAAAAAATTAGAGGAACAACTTGGAGTTAAAACTGAAGAATTGAAGGGTAAAACTGATTATGATATCATCACTAAGGAATTAGCAGAAGAATATAGGATTAATGACCAGAAAGTGCTTCAAGAAGGAAAGATGATATCTATTGAAGAAGAAGCAGATTTGATTGATGGACATCATACTTTTATTGCGAACAAATTTCCCATCTATGACAATAATGGTAAACCTTATGGAGTAGGCTCTGTTTCTACCGACATTTCTGAATTGAAAAAAACTGAAGAAATTTTAAGGGAAAGTGAAGAACGGTTGCGTCTATCCCAAACTTTGGGCAATGTAGGCATATGGGATTGGAACACAATTACAGATGAACTTCATTTTACCCCCGAACTTGAGCAATTATATGGGTTAACCCCCGGAACAATAAAAACATATCAAGATTGGCGTCAGTTAACTCACCCAGACGATATTGAAAAAATTGAAGCCAAAAGAGATGAAAAAATTGCAAACCACAAACCTTTTGATTTAGAATTCCGCATACTACACAAATCAGGTCAAATCCATTGGTTATCAGCCAAAGGTGGAGCAATTTACAATGATGAAGGAGATATATTGCGAGTATTGGGTATAAATACTGATATAACCCATCGAAAAAAAGTTGAGGAATCTTTGAAAGAAAGTGAAGAAAGATATCATAGTTTATTTGATAATAATCATGCAGTAATGCTTTTAATTAATCCAGATAATGGAAATATTATTGATGCAAACCCTGCAGCAACTCATTTTTATGGTTATAACTACGATGAATTAGTAAAAATGAATATAAACAATATAAATGTCCTCTGTGAAGAAGAAATTCATGATAAAATGCAAAAATCAGTATCATTTCAAAAAAACAACTTTTTATTTAAACATCAATTAGCAAGCGGAGAAATTCGTGACGTAGATGTATACAGTGGGAAAATTGTTTTAGGTGGTGAAAAGCTTCTTTACTCCATTATCCACGACGTAACCGATCGTATGATTTTACAAGATAAGTTGAAAGAGTCTAATGAAGATTTGGAACGGTTTGCTTATGTATCGTCTCATGATTTGCAGGAACCTTTACGTATGGTTACAAGTTTTACTCAGTTGTTAGAACGACGATATAAAGGCAGATTGGATGAGGATGCTGATGATTATATTGGATTTATTGTTGATGGTGCTAAGCGCATGAAATTGCTGATTGATGATTTATTAATGTTTTCACGACTTAATACTCAACCAAAAGAGAATGAACTTGTTAATCTAGAAACTGTGTTGGATACAGTATTATTAAATTTACAAGTGTCAATTGTAGAGAATAATGTAGAAATTACTCATGACCCTCTTCCTAGTATATATGGTGATTTATCTAGGAAAGTTCAAGTTTTCCAAAACTTGATATCCAATGCCATTAAGTTTAATGATAAGAAAATAATTAAAATTCATATTTCTGCTAAAAAAGAAGGGAATGAAAGGATATTCAGTGTTAGTGATAATGGTATTGGAATGGATCCCAAACACTTGGAGAGAATTTTCATAATATTTCAGCGTCTGCACACTAGAGAAGAATATGAAGGAACTGGAATAGGCCTTGCAATTATCCAAAAGATAATTCAACAACAAAACGGACGAATATGGGTTGAATCCGAACTCGGGAAAGGTTCAACATTCTATTTCACTATTCCTATAAATTAATAATACGAGCAACACACCTCAATAATCTGATAAGTATCCGCTTATCGATATTTTATTCCCTTTTATTTTATATTAAATTACAACAAGGATGTTATGATGCCCCTGAACAAAAAAGGTTAGGTTAAGTAAGAAAAATTCCATATAAAATGTGATTCACTTAAGCGGATGAAATAATAAAGAGCATATGCATCGAAACAACACAAATAAATGATGGCACTGTATCCTTGTAGTATTTCATAGATACGACAAACGATTATAAGAGTTTTAACGGAAATTGTTTGCAAGATTTATTATTAAGGACATTATTGTAATATTATTGTTGAATCAATCCATTGCTTATTGATTCAGGATTGAATTAAGTAAGATAAATAATTAATTTTTAAATTATAATAATTTAATATTAGAACAATTAACATGAGATAGATTAGAGGAGTTTATTAGACAAAAATTAACTTACAAAACAATATTATAACTTAGATTAAAGTTACGTAATTATCTTAATTGGTTTATTACCGCCCATGCTCATGAGTTTTTCTTCCAATTTAAGCTTTACAACCTCACCCTCTAAAGCACCTACTCTATTTTCAACAATATAAATATCTGGTTTAACATTGCTTCTTATATCATATTCAACTTTAACATATGCAGTATTCTTCCCCTCTTCAATAACAGTACCATATGTAAAATTTCTATAATATCTAATTCTGTATATGAGAAATACTGCTATAACAGCGACAACTGCAAAGATAAGTACGCTTAGTGAAGGTAGTAAAGTAAATGAAAATGCCATAACAAAGTTAGAGTTAGTGTTAAGTAGCACTAAAAGTATTCCCACTGCAATGTACATTAAAAAGAAATCACGATATGCTGGAAAATCGTTTTTGTACATTAAATTAACCTTAGTATAGAGTAGATAAACTATATAACCAACTAAAACTATCCCGATTGGAATGTATATTAAACCGTCGACAAAGTGGAATATGCTTAAAATAGATACAACAACAAAGGCAGCCGATAACAGCTGAAGTGTGAGTATGGTTCTTTCCTTCTCCTCAGAAGTGAAGTCACCTGATATCACAACACTTGAATCAGAATCTTCAGGTTCACGATTCACTGTTTTTTTAATGGTTTTAGTTAAGTTTTCAGTATTGCTGATCTGGGATATTTTCTCGTCAAAACCAACATCATCCCTTAACTTTGATATGTTACCCTTCAAATTTTCAGTATCTAACCTTTCTTTAATATCATCGGAATCAAAGTTTCGTAATTTTTCCGGGATTTTAGGTATTGCCAAAATAAGCATTCCCACTAAATTAAATGCTGAGACAATATAATAACCAAGTTTACCAAATATATTCATGAAATTCCCCTAAACAGTGTTATTTATAGATATTAACGATAAAAATTTTATTATGTTATTTGGGTCATGTTTACCATTATAGGACCAGTTCCACTAGGCCAATAAACATATACATTGTAATTGTTTTTAGCAGCAATATTCATAGGATTAGGTACAAAGGTTACAGGTATCGGAACATTGGCTGAAATCAGCTTATTGCCTCCTGTGATATTAACAGGTATTTGTATAGTGCTACCAACAGAGCTAAGTGTTCCTGTATTGGAGAAATATACTGTGATATTTCGTGTAGATTCTGGACCATTGGCATATACAACTCCAACAGCATTTGCAATACTGTTTAAAGCTGCACTTGCATCAGATGAATGTGATACATCTAAACTATCACTTACACCTTTGGTAATAAGAGGTACTGTTATTGAACCTATTATAATCAGGAATATTAATGTTATGAGCAGATATTCCACTGATGCTTGTCCTTTTACATCCATACTATCCATGGTTATACTTATTGATCTATTGTATATATACATTTAGTTTAAATACTAAAAATATTGCAGGAATATATTAAATTTACAGTATAATTTTTTCCATTTCATAACAAATTTAGTATATTAAACCTACCAATAATTTCTCTATAATAAATGCTAAATCTCCGATAAAAAGCGATATTAAAAGACCTATTAATATTGAAGGAGCAAATGGAATACCTTTTTTTATTCTAAACACATCATCTATTTTGTTTTTATTTTTAAGTTCTTCTAAAATATTAATATCCTTTTCTGTAAGGCCTGCTGCCATTGAACTTACAAGTAACTTTCCCTTAGGAGGATTTATGAGGGTAACATCTCCTGTCTTCAAAGCATTTTTAACACGTGTAATAAAACTTTGATCATCAACATAAACCTTGTTATCCTTTTCAAAAATACTGTAAGCAGGTATCATGCCTTCCTTAAGTTCTGAAATCTTATAATCATCTTGAAGAGCGTCCTTACTAACCGAGGTCAGTAGTTTAATAACGATCCCAATTATGGTTATTGATATAAAAATTAATATTATACCCGAAATTGTAATCTTGAAATTGGTTATAAGCGCATAAACGGTAACAATAGATACTACAATAGCTTTAATTCTGTTGGGAATTTTTGATATTATAAAAGATAATAAATATATTAATATCAATGATACTATAATTATCTGGATTTCCAGCTGTTTAGTTAATGTGTAAGTTAGTGTGACTGCAGAGGTAATAACCAGTGTCAAAACTATATTCTTTTTATAATCCTTTATAGGAGACATCAGTTCTCCCATGAGGTCTGGTTTGTTTTTAACTACGATGTAAAGGACGTATATGAGTAGAAATGGTAGTATAGATAATATACTGTTAATTATGAGTGTGAATGGGAATGGATATACTGCTTCTGCTGGAAATGGTACTCCCAATATTTGATAGTTGACAATTGATGGATATAATGGAATTGCATAAAATGGTAAGAGTGCTGCAAGTGCAGTGAAAAGCTTAACATCTCCACCGGCCCACGCACCCATCTTCCAGAAGATATAACCCAATGCGAAGATCACACCCGTAACAATTGCACATTCAATAAATAAAAATATACTTGCATTGCTCGTGAAAACATAGATTCCATTTAAAACAATTCCAATCGCTATCAATGGAAAAGTTAATTTATTACGGATTACACCCTCTTTAAGATCGGAGTAGCTTGCATAGACACATGCAACAACTGCTATTATAATACTGATAAGTGGTATGTTGATTAACATGATTATCATTCTCTAAAACGTTGAAATATTTATTATACTTGTTATATTAACTTAATATTAAGTCAATCTACATTTAACCTTTCTGTAAAACGATCTGTACAGAGAGTGATAATAAATTGGACGATTATAAATTTATAACTTTTATCAGATTCTATAAAAACTATTGATTCTTTGTTCTCCTATAATTATAAGGTTATCTACTCCTCTTTTTTTCAATTGCAGCTGATATAAATGATTTAAATATTGGATGTGCCTTATTGGGTCGTGATTTAAATTCTGGATGGAACTGACAGCCTAAAAACCATGGATGATCCCGAAGTTCAACAATTTCAACCAGGAAGTTATCTGGAGATGCACCTGAAATTATTAAACCCTTTTCTTCTAATATTTCTCGATAATTATTGTTAAATTCATATCTATGCCTGTGACGTTCATTTACATTGGTTTCTTTATATGCTTCGTGTGCAATTGTTCCCTCTTCGACTTTACACGGATATGAACCCAACCTCATGGTTCCGCCCATGTTTTTAATCTTTTTCTGTTCAAGCATAATATCAATAACCGGATGTTTGGCGTTTTCATCAAATTCTGTGCTGTTTGCACCTTCAAAACCATGCATTCTTGCAAACTCTACCACCATACACTGCATTCCAAGACAAATACCAAATAATGGTATTTGTTTTTCTATTGAATATTTTACAGCATCTAACTTTCCTGATATGCCCCGCTCACCAAAACCGCCTGGAATTAGGAGGGCATCAAAATTATCTATTTTTCCTTTATTAATAGTGTCTTCGGCTCTTATATATTCAATTTCAACTTTAACACCCAATTCTGCTGCAGCATGCTTTAAAGATTCTCTAATACTTATATAAGCATCTTCAAGTTCCACATACTTTCCTATGATTCCAACACTTATCCTTGCCTCGTCCAATTTAAGTGAATCTACTATTCGACTCCATTCGTACAAGTCCGGTTTTCTCGCTTCAATTTTCATTCTATCAAGTATTAGATCGCCAACGTTTTCACTGTTGAGTATGAGTGGAATTTCATAGATGGAATGTACATCGGGAGCGTTAATAACAGCTTTATTATCAACATCACAAAAATGAGCTATCTTATCCTTAAGATGTGTATCAATAGGAAGTTCTGATCTACATATTATCATATCTGGAGTGATACCGGTACTTCTTAACTCCTTGGTGCTGTGCTGTGTAGGCTTAGTTTTAAATTCTCCTGCAGCCCTGAGATAAGGTACATATGTAACATGAACAAACATGACATTATCATGACCTTCTTCATTACGTAACTGCCTGAGAGCCTCTAAAAATGGTTGGCTTTCAATATCACCTACAGTACCTCCAACTTCAACCATAACAACTTCTGCCTGGGTTTTTTTGGCCATTTTTCGTACCATGGCCTTAATTTCATCGGTGATATGTGGAATTATTTGAACACATGCTCCAAGGTAATTTCCTTTTCGCTCCTTGTTTATAACAGAAGAATAGACTTTACCCGTTGTTATGTTACATTCCCCTGATAAATTCACATCGAGAAAACGTTCATAGTGACCTAGATCTAGGTCGGTTTCCATACCATCCTCTGTAACGAAAACTTCTCCATGTTGATACGGGTTTAATGTCCCTGAATCCCAATTTAAATATGGATCGATCTTTATTGCAGTAACATCAACACCATAAGACCTTAAAATTCTCCCAATAGATGCTGCTGTAATTCCTTTACCTATTGAACTAACAACACCACCAGTAACTACTATATATTTTGACAGAAGTACCATCTCCTCAAATAACTTTTATTAAACGCTAATATGATTGTAAACTAAATTTTAATCTATACAACATAATATTTGTAATTTGTTGAATAGAATAGGGACAAAAACTTTAATTTTTATATAATTTTAATAATTATTACTATCCCCATAAGATTATTAATCCTATATTGATATGAAATTAATATAAGACTATTTATTGTAAATATAAAATAAGTATCCCCATTATTCGTGTGATCTTCCACCGGCATAGAGGTCAAGCACATTATTATGGGCTGCATACTCCTGATTATCCTCGAGCTTTTCCAGGTCTTTAATATCATATTTACGTTTAAGTGCAGATAAAATAATATGATCCGATAAATGTGGATTTTTAGGGAGAATAGGTCCGTGCAGATACGTACCAATACAATTTTTGTAGATCATACCCTCCAATCCATCCTTACCATTGTTGCCGTTACCAACCAGCACAGAACCTAATGCATCATAACTATGATAAGTTCTTCCACCATGATTTTCAAAGCCCACAATGGTTTTTGGTTTTAATCCCAAATTATTTTCGATAACAACATTTCCAATAAGCCTACCCTCTTCGCTTTCAGTTTTGTAATCAAAGACACCAAGACCTGGAATTGTATTACCATCGGCATCGATATAACTCTCACCTAAAAGCTGATAACCACCACATATAGCAAGAAAAACAGATCCATCTTCAATTGCATCGCTGACACTATTTTTATACTTTAAAAAATGAGAATATACTATTCCCTGTCCTCTATCTGATCCACCGCCCATGAAAAAGATATCTGCATCGTTAACATCCCTTTCGTTTGAAAGTGAAAAATCAATGATTTCAGCTTCAATTCCACGCCATTCACATCTCTTTTTAAGAGAGGTAATGTTACCTATATCTCCATATAGGTTCAGAAGGTCGGGGTACATGTGAAATATAGTAATTTTCATTGTATTATTCTCCTAGTTACCAATTTTAGATTTAATTATCTCTCTTATCCGTGGAATACGAGCACTTGTCTGATTAAGATGGCCCATAATAATATCTCTGGTCTTATATACTGCTGTGTAAGTAGGTAATATGTAAACAATATCTACATCTTCACCTAGAACGGTTTTAATAGAATCTTCAATATTATTATCTATTCCAACAATTTTATCGGTATATTCTGCATATTTAAGTCTAAGGGCAATATCTTGAGCCCTTATACCTGCACAGTGTACTGATTTTAGATTGTTGATGTTGTGGATAACTTCAACATCAGCATCCCATATCCATGAAACATCTGTTCCATCGGCGGGATTATCGTTAAGAATGAATAGAATAGATTTNNTTATATTCGAAGTTTTCAATTCTTTGTGTAACCTTCTCCATATCTAAACCGGCTTCAATAGAAAATGCTATAGCTGCACAACAATTATATGCATTGTAAATTCCATCGTATCTAAAGATCACATCGTACAACTTACCTGAATTATCTATTTTAAAATGGTATGCATCCTCGGAATATTTTATTGAAGTTATTTTATAATTGTACTCTGGATTTTCAAATCCACATTTACTGCATGAATACTTTCCAAGCTGACCATAATTAAAATATTCATAATCAAGACTGTTGGTACATACTGGGCAGAAACGTGATTCAACCACCCTCTGGTCCAATGTACTGAACCTTGATTTTTCAACTCCATAATAAACATTTCTCTTATTTAAATCCTTAAATTTAGAAACCATGGGATCGTCAGCATTCAAAATCAAAGTTGTATCAAGCGGTTTTAATGCTTCATATACAATTTTGGAAGTATTTTCTATCTCACCAAATCTATCAAGCTGATCCCTGAAGAAATTGGTAATTACAACGTAGTCNNGCACTTGCAACACCCTGGGGCATGTTTGCACCTCGAAGATTTGAAAGTACATCATCATACTCTGAGTGTAAAATATGATTTATAAGATTATTAGTGGTTGTTTTACCGTTAGTACCCGTTATTATAACCTTTTTTTTACATCTTGAATTTAATGTACTTAAAAGCTCAGGATTGATCCTGAGCGCAACCTTACCGGGTAGTGCAGTTGCATTCATCCCAACAACCTTTAATGC
>PLTK01000177.1 GCA_003164415.1 Methanobacterium sp.
TTTCTTCTTATTTTTTTAATAGAACTAAATTTTGCTTATGATACAACAGCAATTATTGTAGCTGTAATTATTTTACTTGTAGCGGTTAGGAGAATCAGAAACCACAGAAAATAAATATCCCAATTAATCTAGGATNNCAAGTGCTGATTCTGTTTAGATTCTATTGAAATTTGCAGAAATTATAAATTCTGTTACAGATATCTTTCAATAGCTGCAGAAACTCCACCGCCTATCATGAACCCCCTAACAATCCAAATATAATACACCCAGCTAAAATAGCTGTCCAAATAGGACTATTAAAAGGTTTTATATTTAAAATAATGATTATTCCAGTAACCAGGAGAAAAACGCATGCTGACCAGATCCAGAAAGTGAATAGGTCTATTAAAATAGTTAATATCCGAAACCAGAAGGATGTTTCGATCCATTTCCCATTTAACCTCAAAATTTCATTAGACCACAAATCCTAATTATCTTGAACATAATTTGTTAATTTTTGTTGTTCAAAAAAAAATTATATGGATTGTAAGAATGAATTTAGCCATTTAAAAGAGTTATATTTAAAAAATAAATTTTGTTTAGAGGGTTTAACCCCCCTAAACATAGTTGAAGTATTTAGGAATTAATTAAACACTTGCTGTAGTTGTTGTATTGTTGGTTACTGGATTTACAGGTAACACAGGGTGAATTGGTTTCGGTGTGTTAACTTTTTTAAGTAAGTATGCAATATTTGCTACTTCCCACTGTAATTCTTTGGTTTGTATACTGAATTTGTAGATATGTTTGTTTGCTGGTGATGTTGGATTTTTGAGGTAGTTGGTTATTTCTGTGTTGAGTTTATTAGCTTGTTTTTGATCGTGATTTAATGCTACAAGTAATATTTTGTCTTTGGTGTTTTTGTTGTACTTTGCTTTTAATGTGTCAATCTTAGCTAAAAGATTAGTTAATTCTTTCTGTGTTGTATTTAATTTTGTAATTTGCGTTGGAGTTAATACAACTGTTTTATTGGTTGTAGTTGTAGGTGTCGCTGCAAATATTGGTGCTGCACTTGCCAATATGGTAAGTACACAAAATGTCGCTATTAATTCTTTCTTCATAACTATTTCGCCTCCGATCCTTAAAATATCCCATATCATGGGAACTTAGGATACTAAGTGATAACCTCACGATCACTTATAAAGGTTTTGTTTTAAAATCTAAAAAAAGAGCCCATTAGAGTTCTGTTTTTAATTTAAAGTGCTCTTAAAAGGTATAATTTGTACTATTATTAACTGAGCCATATACTCTGCTATTTCTTCTAAATTAAACCTATAAAATCAAGATTTGGAAAAAAACATATTATCCAATCTTATCATCCCTACTTGTTAGGATATAAAATTACCAACCCCTACCATTAAATCATTAGAATAATCCATTAATAGCTTTAATCTACAAGTTAACAGGATAATAGATAATTTAGACACAATAATCTGTTTTTAATCATGAATGAAAATATTTTAAACTCTAAAACTATTCTATAGCCATATCTATTCATCCATACCATTATAAATATTAAATTTACAGATTAAACATCTAATAAAGTTTAAAATGTAAATCTAACGTTAATTATTGTACTATTTTAAAAAATAAATCCACAGCTCTATTTCCGTTGATTTAAAATTTTTTTTTAGTCAAAAACTAAAAATTTCCTATAACTCATACACAAAATATAAACTTATTAGAAAGATGCACACTTAAATTTAACATAGAATACTAGTTTCATTTAATGATTATTTCTAAATATAATGGGGGTTTATATTATAGGAGAAAGTTTAAAAGTTCCAAAAACTGTTTTAGAGGATGTTTGGTTGGATACATTGTCAAAACTTAGGGATAATCCTAATTTTAACTCTGAACTAGTTGAAAAAATTGAATCCATGACCAAGGTGGGCATGATAAATTCTGATGATATCATTGTTCTTCTAAAGGATTAGGTGGTTATATTATGAAACTTATAAAGCTTGAGATTCATAATTTCAGAGGGATTAGAAACCTTTTAATTAAGCCTGAAGGAGAAAATTTCCTGATATACGGCCCTAATGGCTCTGGTAAAAGTGCTGTTGTGGATGCAATTGATTTCCTTTTAACAGGACAAATATCCCGTATGAAAGGTAGGGGAACCAAAGACATCAATTTAAAAAAACACGGCCCCCATGTTGATTACTCGGCCAAGGAGGCATTGATCAAAGCAACTATTAAGATTCATGGTTTGGAAGAATCTGTAGAAATAGAAAGGTCTCTAGATAATCCAACCAAATTGATATGTAATGAGTCTGTTAGAGACAAAATTCAGCCTGTTTTAGAGCTTGCAAGTCGAGGTCAGCATGTATTAACTAGACGTGAGATACTAAACTACGTTACAGCTGATTCAGGTACAAGGGGTAAACAGATACAAACACTTCTCAAGATCACCGATGTGGAAAAAACCCGTAACATCCTTGTAAAAGTAAGAAATACACTCAAAAATAATTATCAAGGAGCTAAAAGTTCTTTAAATACCATATCGGCTACAATCAATTCTAATATTGGAATAGAAAACTTTGATGAAGGAAAAATACTGGAATTTGTAAATATCAACAGGAGACATTTAAATGGAACCCCCATTAAAGACATTAAATCAAATAAATTGAAAGAAGAAATAAAATATCTAACTATACCCTCAGATATCCAAATAAACATCCAATTATTAAAAAATGACTTGTATAAACTGCAGAACATAAAATCAGATGAAAACATTGAGAATATGGGTAATATAATCCAGGAATTATATGAACTAAACCTTAAAATATCTTCTGATCATAAATCAGAAGATGCATATGACCATCTTAAACTCACAAGAGTAGGATTGGATTTATTGTATGATGAGGGTAAATGTCCTCTTTGCGATACATCATGGGGGACCAGAAATCTTAAAGAACATCTAGAAAATAAAATAGAACTTCTAAAGGATGCAGCAGAAAACTTGGATAGGATAACCGAGTTATCAGAAAGTTTAATTTTGAAAGTTAATCATGTAATTGGAACCTTGAATGAACTAATAAAATCAACTGAAATATTGGGTTTAACAGAAGAACAAAGGATATTAGAAGTTTGGATTAAAGATTTAAAACTGTTTTTATCCACACTCGAGGAGGGTAATTATCCAGATCCAGAATTTGAGGGTAAGATTGTTGAAATATTGTTTGCACCGGCTAATTTAAAAGTTGTTTTGGATAATATCTATTCCAGTGCTTGTGGAAAGTTTAAAGAACCATCAGAAGAACAAACAGCATGGGATAATTTAACAAGACTCGAGGAAAACCTTAAAAATTATGAAAAGTCGATTAATGACTGTAAAAAATCATTTGAATCGTATGGAAGGGGTGAAATTCTTTTAAGTACTTTTTTAGAGTCTAAAAATTCTATTTTGAATAATTTGTTCGCCGAGATCAAGGATCGTTTTGTTGAGCTTTACAAACATATTCATGGAATTGATGAAACAGAATTTGATGCACTTCTAATTTCAGAAGGTGCAGGAGTTGATTTTAAGGTTGATTTCCATGGTAGGGGAGTAAATTCTCCCAATGCACTTCACAGTGAAGGACATCAAGATACTATGGGTATTTGTCTGTATCTTGCACTGGCAGAAAGGCTTATCCAGGGATTTATTGACCTCATAATATTGGATGATGTGATGATGAGTGTAGATGCACCTCACAGAAGGGAGATCTGCAACTTACTCGCTAACTTTTTCAAGGGAAGGCAGTTCTTTATTACAACACACGACCAGACATGGGCAAGACAACTGCAATCTGAAGGTGTTATCCAGTCCAGAAATCGAATTGAATTTTCCAACTGGACCATTGAAGACGGTCCTTCATTAAATATATTGGGCGATATATGGGATGTAATAGATGATGATCTCGGTAGTAATGATATTCCTGCTGCTGCAGCTAAGCTTAGAAGAGGATCTGAAGAATATTTCAGTCAAGTTTGTGCATCCCTACACGCTCCTGTTAGGTTTAAATTTAATGGACAGTATGAGTTGGGGGATTTGTTAAACGGGGCAATGTCAGAATATAGAAGTCAATTGAAACATGCCAAAAGCGCTGCCAGATCTTGGGAAAATTTTGAGGAACTGGAAAGACTGAAGAAAATTGAGGAACATTCAAAGGAGGTATTTGAAAGGATAAACCTTGAAAGATGGGCTGTAAATCCTGCAGTACATTTCAATGAAGATACGGATTTCACTCTCCAAGACTTCAAACCTGTTGTTGATACCTTCCGTGAACTATTTTCAATTTTCCAGTGCAGTAAGTGTGGTACATTTTTACATTTAGTAATTAACGGCCCTAAAGTTGAAGCGGTTAAATGTGACTGTGGAAACGTTACTTGGAATTTAAAGGATAAATAAAGTTGATTATATAATCCCATTATAATCTTTGTCCCAATATCCTAAAATGCATTACATTCCTTAACAATAAAAAAAATAAAAAAATAATAATAAACAATTTTTGGGATTTTTAACCATCAACTGAATAGGATCTAATATCCACACCCTTTGCTAAAAGGGGTTCTATATTAACTTCAAACTGCAGGAATTGATCAGTTTTCATATGCTTGTTTAATGACTCAATATCCTTCCATTGTTCTAGCATAACCAAGGCATTTTCATCTTCAATATTTGCTAATAAATTGTAGTTAATACATCCCTCTTCTTTTCTAGTGGTTGAAATTAAATCCTTTGCCTCCAAAACAAAAGCCTCTTTCTTCCCATTTTTCACATGCATCATAGCAGTAACAATAATCATCAATATCCCTCCTAAATTAATTTGATTTATCACTTGTTTGTAAGTTAATTATCAAATAATATATACCTTGATATAAATTAAAAATTCTAGATATGTCCTAGAATACATGGTATTAAATAATAAACTCATTAAATCTGTGATTATTATTAAATAATTATTAAAAAATAGTTGAATTAGTTTTCAAATCCATAAAGAATAGAATTAGAATATTAAACATCTTAAAATCATCGGTCAATATTTTTTTAAACACCATTGTGAATTTTATTTTTATTGGAAAATGTCTTAAATTCTAAGTAGCTGGAAGATCATAATATATGATTAAAGTAGATACCAATGGGGTGAAATTTTCATGACGGACATTCCAGATGTTTTAGAAGTGGCAAAAAGTGGTTATGATTTACTTTTAGAAAATAAAAAAGTTAGAGTTATGGAAATAAGATTAAAGCCAGGAGAAAAGTCACCAATGCACAACCATCCAAATGACCATGTTATTTATGTTGTTAAGGATGCTCAATTCAAATTAGGCTTTCCAAATGGAAAAAGTGACGTATTTGACCTTAAAAATGGTCAAGTTCTATGGATAGAAGCCGGATCACATCAAACAGAAAATATTGGCCCTACAGATGGGCATTGTATTGTAGTCGAAACTAAATAATCCAAAATGGGTGGTACTATGATATATGCATTGGCTATACAAAAAATTAAGGATTATGATAAATGGAAACAAGTATTTGATGAACACAGTAAAGTAAGAAAGGATGAAGGTTCTAATGGAGCTATTATCTATCGTAATTCAAACGATCCCAAAGAACTGGTTATCATTACAGAATGGAAAAATATGGAAAGTGCTAAAAATTTCTCATTATCCGAAGATCTTAAGATTACCATGAAAAAAGCGGGTGTAATTGGACTGCCAGAACTTCACTACCTAGAACAGATTGAAAAAACAGAATACTAAAAAACAAAAAAAATTATTCGTCAAAAACATCAAAAAAATCTATATATGATATTTTAAATGCTTTAGAAATTATATTTTAACTTAGGAAAATTATTATTCAAAAAGGTGAAAAAAAATGGTTGCAAAAACAGAATTGAAACAGAAGGTTATTGGAATTGGTTTTGAAGATGATTTAATTGTCAGGTCACAAAGAGGTAAAGCATACAGTGTCAAACTAAAAAAAGGCATTGAAATAGATACGGATAGTTTAATGAAAAAAGAATCTAACGAAACTGTCTGGGCAACTATTGATACCGGGGAAGATACCTGGGTTATTACCGACGTGGAAATAGAAAAGGATAATTAAAAATTATTTGAAAATAAAATAACATTATCACATTTTTTTTATATAAACGATTAGTATCATATAAAAGGTTATTTAATGCTTTTAGATTCTGACAAATACCATTTTAATGATTTTTTTGTTAAAAATATTAATAATATCCATTTACTGTATCAGCTTATTTGTTTGGATATTAAATACAGTTTAACACCCGTCACTAAAATCCAGACCCATAATATTATGATAAATATCCTTTGGCTAACTCCAGGATAGATATTATAAAAAATGGTTATTATAAGTAAAATTTGTAAAATAATGAACAGCACACCAGTTGCAAGTGAATATTTACTATACCCTCCCCAAATTATGTGGTCTTCACTTTTTAAACCCCAACCTATTAAAAGTAAACCCGATATATAAGCTATGATGGTAACGGCAAATCCTATAACAGTTAAAAGATTATATGGTATTATTACAAGATAATTTTCTGATAATAATCCTAGTAACGCGAGTAATCCTCCTAAAAACACACCTGAACCAAATATTAACACCGACCACACACCAAGTTTCAACATTCCATTTCGAGGTGAGGGTAAACCAATTCGAAGACCGAAACCCAATCCAACCGATAGAATACCTAAAACAACAAATACAAGGTTTTGTATCGTTGAATAAAAACCAACAGTAACAGGACTAATATAATCACTGTTGCCATTATATCCAGGGCTGATAATTGCTGCTACTATTAACCATACAGCAAATAATAGCATTGGGATCATACCACAAATAGAATAAAATAGGAGTTTGTATGGTTTTTCAATTAGAATGTCGGTGGTATTATCCATATAAATCACACTTTGTAATTCTAGTTAAATTATTTATCTTTACATTATAAAACTTTAATTTACTCATTATTACTGATATATTATACTATACATCATAAACTAAATCCATATATCCGGTTATTATAGAAAGCTTTATGGTTGATTTAGTTAGATATAATTTTATTGATAATAATTGTCATTCAATTTTTATTATAGGAGGACAATTTATGAGGAATATTCATTGATGGGGGTTTAAATATTGTTTTTACGTATACTTGAAGAGGATATTGCTAATTTTACTAAAAATAGCAGCCAAAATTTTGTTGATGAACTTGGTATGATGCAGATATGGGATAAACCTTTAATTGGTGTGGCTGGAGCATCAGATCCACTATGGGAAAAAATGAAGGAACCACATGTAATAGGTCCCGACCACTTAACACCAAAAGAATGGTTACCCCATGCAAAGTCAGTTATTTCATATTTTTTACCATTTACTGACCGTATACGTAATTCTAATAGATTTAAGGGGAAGCCTTCAACTGAATGGTTGTACGGACGTTATGAAGGGGAAATGTTTAATAATGCTTTGAGGAGACTAATCACAGGATTAGTCGAAGCACATGGAGGCACAGCAGTGGCTCCGGCTTTAGATAAACGTTACATAATTACCGATCTTCAAAGTAACTGGTCCGAACGCCATGTTGCTTTCATTGCGGGTCTAGGTACATTCGGTCTTAGTCGTTCATTGATAACTCCTTTGGGAACAGCAGGTAGGTTTGGCAGTGTTATTGTTGACTTGGAATTTGAAACCAAGCCCCAACAATATCATAAATTTGATGATTATTGTTCCAAATGCGGTAAATGTATTGAAAGATGTCCATGTGGAGCTATCACAGAAAAGGGTAAAGATAACCAATCTTGTTCGCAGTATTTAAATAGGATATTAGAGTTAAACAGACCACGATACGCCTGTGGTAAATGTCAGACCTCAGTCCCTTGTGAATATAAAATGCCATAAACAGGGACAGCTATAAATCATATGCATATTTCTTTCACAAAATTCTTACTCAAAACATCTTAAATATAAGAAAAATGAAAATCTTAAAAAAAAATATAATCCGTTCATTTTTTTGTTTCTTTATCCATTCCCGCATGTAGGAACATGTTAATTGTAAATCTATCAAATCCCTTTTCAATCAACAACTCCACTACTTTACGATTATGTTCCTCATATTCCTCCTTTAATTTTTTTGCCTTTATAGGATCATCACTAAGTAGATACATTGAAGTTAGTGAGGGAAGAAATTCTTCTCTACCATCCTCGTAGATGCGTTTATGTGAATCATCTGTCATTCTATGAGCGGCATAATAATCCAAATATTCTTTATCAGTTTCGTCTTTTCCAAAGCAATATTGGATAAGCCAGCCTCCCTGCTGGATATATCCTCCATGCCGGGTTCTCATATTTTCTTCGGGTATAATAATATCCCAGTGAGCAAAATGTTTATTGAAATTATCTCGCATCAAATTCATACATATACACCCCCCCCATTTATCCATATAATTCATGAAACTGGTTTTAAAGATTTATAAAAAAAAATATAAATCTAAAAACGCACATTCAATTAGAAAATGATAATAATAGAAATTATATAAGGATAATCCCTAAAATTAATCAGTTAAAACTATAATTTAATATTTCTGTTTATAAAAAAGATTATATGAAAATATTTATCTCTTAGTCCCATCTTAATCTTATCTTAATATTTCACTATGAATTTATATTATATTCTCAAAATAAATAAATCATAATATTATTATTTGTACACTAAAATAGTAAAATAATTCACAAAAAGTAATATATATATATATATATATATATTGAAACGTGGAGATTCACATTATGAAAAAATTTGTATTGCCAATTATAATATGTATCATATGTATAGCGGGAGCTATTATCGGTTTATCCATTATATATTCTGACACAGACCAAAAAAGCGGTCAAAGCGATTTCAATGGCCTTGTAACTAGTCCACAAAATGCATCAACTATTATTATTGGGGCTTCATATATAAAGGTTCCTAAGAATGCAAAGGTAGTAACGCAGGTTGATAGGGTTATAAAAGACGAAGCTTCGGATTATAATGTTAACACACCTCCAGGTCAGAGTCCAACAAATGCATCACAGTTAGTGCCTTGGATGGAAGGTGCCAGAGTAGCAGACCTTATGGAATATGCTAATGTACATGTAATACCCATAACTGGAGTTCCAATTAAAAAGATCAACGGTAACTGGTACGGTCCCAATGATCACGGCAACTTCGTATTCGAAGTAGACCCCAGCAAAACATCATCATTGTTCTCTATTGACGGTAACAGTAGTGACGAAAAAATAGAGATAAACACCCATGGAATGAATGTTATGGTTCCTGGAGCTATCAAGAGTCATGCATTCCTAGTTGTTGCATGTGGAGATTTACCAGGTAAAGCTGAAGCTGAAATGTATATGGCAGCACGTGGGATAAACTGTTATGCTCCTTGTGATAGATTCACAGCCAATGTAATGGGTTACAATGGAACAGGAGTAATACTTGGTGGAGAACCTATAAGACCAATTATTAATGGAACAGGGGCTGTAATAGGAGCCCAACCAGTTGCAATCAACAAAACTGAACGTATAGTTGTTCAAACAACTAATCAAACCTATCCTAACCAGTACTGTGACACACCTAATAGATATTTCACCGATCTAGAAAAGGTTTACAATGTAACACTCAACCTTGATGTTGTAAATGCCAACATAAATCAAACCAATTTAATAGTAGCTGAAGCCGAAAAAACAGGAGCAAATGTAATAGGAATAAGAGTTGAAACAAGTACAGATAAAAAACCAGTTGAAGCCTGGCTTAAAGCAAATCCAAATCATCGAGCGATCTTATTCCATTCAGCAGCCTATGAACCAGGTTATTCCTTATTCGCCGAGTTCCCAAACCAGGTAACAGGACAGGACCCAAGACCAATATTTATAAAACAAACCTCAACATCAGAACTGAATCAAATTTTCAATGAAATAAGAAGTCTATGGCGTTAAAAAAAAAATAGAAAAATTAAGTTCATTGATTGTAAACAAAAAAAATGATTAAAACCAATGAAACTGTTGTAAAAAAGCTTTTCCATCCATAATTTTTTAAAATTCGATTCTAGAAATAATATTTTTTTAAGAGGTGGTAAAATAGGTGGGTGTTGAGAATTTTTTTTTATTTCTATAAAACCTATTTTTTTGTATAATCAACATTTTATTTAAGATCCAAAATATGATTTGTAGTATAAAAAAATATTATTGATATAATTATTAATATTTCTAGTACTAATAATACCAATATATAATTATATGTAAAATTTTCCATTAAAAAAAATGAATAGGGAAGAGGTTAGCTAGATTAATACAGTTGATCACTATTGAATTATGGACGAAAAAATAAAGATTAAAGATGTTGTTCAAGATTATCCAAGTGGAAATAAAAAACAAAATAATATGCAATCTAAAGAAAATCAATTAGATCCATCCGTCCAAAGGACACCGTGTGTTAAATGTGGGAAACTACCAAGCAAAGAGAATCATGATGCATGTTTAGGAACTCTTCCAGGAGTTATAGATGCATGTTGTGGTCACGGAGTTACAGAGGCATATATTAATTTTGAAAATGGAGTAACCATTAGAGGAAGCTTAGTAATTGAATTTGTACAAGCAAATCTAAAAAATAAATATAGATAATAAATTTCAGACCTTCCTTTCTGAAATCTATTTATAAAACAATCTTAAGATTCGGGAATGGAATAAAGGTAAATGGAAGGGTTATAATTTGGAATATTAAAAAAAAATATAACCCTGTGAATAAAAAATTTTAGTGTTTTTTATATTTTAAATTTTATTGAATAACTCAGTATTTTCTAGGTTTTATGAATGCTTCTAAAGTTGTTTGTACTTCAAAATCCAATAATCCATCATTTTCACTTTCTAATGACTTGATATTCGGATCTAAAAATTTTATAGCTTGAAGTGAATAACCAAATAATGCTTGGGGATTATTTTTTTTATGCTCTTTGAACGAATCCATTTTTATCACCTAATATTAAATGGGGTCTTTATATACTTCACAGTAATCCTAGAGCATATGAAAAGTAATAATCAAGAAAGATACTCTTTCTCAAATAAACTTATATTGTCTCGTCCACTTCAATAGGCATTAATTCTTGAGCCATTGTATCCTCTCCACCTAATGATAACTCTTTAAAGAAAAATACGAGAACTAATCCAATAAATGCCAACATTACAGATGCCAGGAATATATTATGAATGGAAAGTGCTAAAACTTCGGTTTTACTTAAATTAATTGACGTTGGATTTCCTAATGTAAAATTCATTATAAATCCAAATATTGGAATTATAATTGTAGCACCAACATTCCTGAAAAACTGCATAGAAGCCGTTACAATTCCTATCTCCCTGAATGTAAATGCATTCTGCACAGCAGTATTGAATATTGTATATGTCATACCCGAACCAAGACCTAGAACAGTGGAATAAACAATCAACATATAATATGGGGTGTTAACACCCATAGTTGCCAAAAGCACAACACCAATAAAGGTTATTATAAATTCTGTAATGGCAAGCTTCTTATATTTTCCAGTCCTGGATATGGTCTGTCCCGTAATTATAGAAGCTACCGCAACACTTAAAAGCATTGGAATCATCATAAATCCAGCATTTGTAGCACTAAAACCTAAAACGTTCTGTGCAAATAATGGAACATAGATTACTCCACAAAACATAAGTGCACTAGCTAAAAAACTTTCAACGGATGAAATTGTAAATATTGAACTTTTAAAAAGATGCATTGGTAAAATCGGTTCTACAGATCTTTTCTCAGCTATAATAAATAATATCAACATAAAGACCGAGAAAATAAGAAGCCCAGCAACATCAATTAAAGGATATGTGTTTAGATCTCTTGCAAATGTTAATGCAAGGAATAACGAACTTAAACACAGTGTGAATGTAATGATTCCTGAATAGTCAATAACCTTCTTTACATCGGGTAATTTGAAATTGGGTAGTGAATAAAGGATCATTGATACTGCAATAATTCCAATTGGAACATTAACAAAAAAGACCCATCTCCAACCTAGAGTATCTGTAATAACTCCACCAAGGATTGGTCCTAAAACATTTGCAAATCCAAAAACAGCCGAAAGTAATCCCATATATTTTGCTGTGTCTCTGTTACCAAAAATCTCTCCAACCACAATAAATGGAAGAGATATTAATATTCCACCACCAATTCCTTGAATAGTTCTAAATAGAATCAATTCAAACATATTTGATGCAAACCCGCACATAACCGAAGCAATAACAAATACAACAATCCCCACAAGTAGGATATGTTTTCTTCCATAAATATCTGATAATTTTCCAAAGAGAATTATGGCAATTGTTGATGATAGAAGATATGCAGTAAATGGCCATACATAATATTCCATCCCCTGGAGATTGCCTATAATTTTAGGCATTGCAGTACCAATAATAGAATTGTCAAGAGCTGCAACAAGGAGCCCAATCATCAATCCAGCCATAATCATGATTATTTTATTTTTACTGAGGTTATAATGGGTTTTATAGTCTTTCATAGTGTACACTTGATTCTTTAAGCTAAATTCTCTGATATGTTTCTGGGAATTTATATAAATTTTATACAAAGATAGAATATTTTAGAAAAAAATTAGTAATTTAATTTTATCATCAATTTTCTAATACTCTTGAGATACAATATTCTAAATGTTCTTTTCTTATTGGTTCGCTAATAGTAACAGCATTTTCAGGTAGCTGTAACGATTTAGTTAAACAGTTTTTAGTAAATACGGTTATAAATATGATTGGAATTTTATAACGACTGACCATTATCTTTGCAGCTTCAACACCGCTCATTTCACCATTTAATTTTATATTAATTAAAATCAGATCTGGATTTAATTCACCGGCTATTTTTATTGCTTCTATTCCATTTGAAGTTAAACCGACTACTCTATGCCCTAAAACCTGTAAGATGGCTTTTAAATCAGAAATAGTGTTGTCTTTATTTTCTACTATTAAAATATCCATATAATTCAATACATTTTCAATAGAATTAATAGTATGTATTGTAGAGAAGTTCAAAAAAAGAAAAAAATTTAATTTTTTTTACATTTAAACTAATTATTATATATTGTGTTAACACCATAATAAATCTTTTCACACCAAAATAAGGGCTTTGTGACCTTTTTCACGATTCTTAATTTAAACTTTTTAAAGAAAATAAAATTTTCACAGATATAAAAAAATAATGATTTATTCCAAGTATTATCAAAAATAGTATGCAGACCAATATAAAAAAAACATTAAACAAACTCTTTATTTAACTTATTCTACTGCACACAGGACTAAATATTTAAAATCGAACTAAATTTTATTATTAGTATCTAAAAATAGATGGTATTGTATAAAAAAAATGTATAATTAATACTAATATTTGAACGATGCCGAAAATTATAAATTAAAATTAAAAAAAGGATAAAATTGGGTTTTTTTTGTACCCATTTATGGTTTTTATAGGTAGTTCACAGCCTTAGATATTACAATTTGAGGTATAATATTTTGAGGTATGACTATTATGTTTCCTTGGAGGTATTGTTGGATTCCTGCTTCGACCAGTGCGGTTTGTTTGCTGGAATTAGTTGTAGCCCTATAAATTGGTGGTAAAACAACTGCGGTTTCACCAGCCCTTAAAGTGCTTGTAGGTACATCGAAGGTCATGTATTTCAGGAAAGCTTCAGAGTTATTAGTCCCAACCTCACCATACCCCGGTATACTTACTGGGATTATAGCATTTAAAAATGCATTGGCAGCTGGATATTTTATAATTATCACTGCATCGGTTTTTATTTTTGTATTTTCCAGGACAATTTTCTGTGCATTGGCAGCATCCTGTGTTGTATCGTTATTCCAAAAAGTATCCTTAAGCAATAAATTCCCTGTTCCATACGATGATGGTTCCTTTAAAGTGGTTGATCTCAGTCCAAGTGGATATATAGGTGTAACATTGCCAATATTGCCGTTTACAAGTTTTATTGAAAATGCCATATCAACAACTTGTGTACCTGGATTTTGTTCATCGTTAGTTAACAAAATAAGAACATTATGATCACCCTTCATAATATTGGTTGATGAAGGTTGTGCACTTTGATAGGCTCCATAGGCCACAACAGATCCAGCCAATAATATTACAACTAAAATAAAAATTATCGTTTTAAACACTTTACATTACCACCTTTATAGATCCAGATAATTTTGAAGAATTCTCAAAATTTAATAATTTAATAAATATACTTGTTTATTATTAATCTCATAATTGAATTTTAATATATGAAATATTCTGACCTACATATTTAATCTTTTGTAAAATAACTCTGTGGACGATATTACTTTTTTGTTATAATTCATTCAATGTTCGAGTATAGCATAAAATCCATCGGTATCTGCATATATTGGTTTAAAACCATATTCTTCGGACTTTTCCATTGTCTTTTGTAGAAAGTCTCTTCCCCATGCTGTTATAGCTTCGGAACATTCAATACTGTACCATCTAAATGTGCTGTGATTATAAAGTCCGTATATGGTGCTGGTGAGTCTTTTTAATGCTTCCTGCTGAAGATTTAGCATTTGAAATTCTCTAGGATCTTCAGATTCTTTCATCATAGATTTTTTTTGGAATCTATTTTCCAAGAGTTTTCCAACAACAGATGGAATAAATCCTTGTGGGGTTTTCCTGAATTTATAACCGAATTCTGGTGCAATATGACAGTCTTCAATCCTTTCTTCAACGAGTGTGTCTGGTGAAATATTTTTAGATACTATTATGCTGGGATATAAACTTCTAAAATCAAAGTAGTATATATTGGTGTGTAAACCCTTAACCGGTTCTTTAACATGTCCACCCACCACATCTCTTAAATAACTTCCAAATTTGTTAGGAGCCATATTTTCATATTCAAAGGCCTTCCTTAATAAATACCATTCTACCTGTTTACCCGAACCCATACGGGCCATATCAAACAGAGGTTGACCAACAATTCGTGTTAATTCAATACTTAATGGCAACATCTTCTCCCCGATCTTGGTTACAGCCATTACATCTGCTAGAGAATATTTAAAGAGCCTCTCTAATCTTTCACCATCATCATTCCATGAGTTGTATACCTCATGTCCGGGGATCTCAAGTTTATCCTCCCCAAAAAGCTCTTTATATACTCTTTTTAAAGTGTGGTATTCTAATGGTAGATTACGGCGCATGTTAGAGTAAAGATCTATATGGATTCTTCCTTTTATCACACTAGCATTTCTACGACCATTATTCACAATTTTAAGGGATGATCCATCGACTCCTAATTTGAGTGGTACATCTAATTTTTCTGCCCGCTCCTTTAAATAGGGAAAGTCAAAACGATCTGAATTGTATCCTAAAATAATATCTGGATCTTCGGATTGTATGGTATTAACATATTTTTCTATCAATTCCTTCTCGTTGGGAGATGTTTCTACAGAGTCTGATGATGATGTTTTGGTTGTATATACTTTCTGAAAGCCCTGGTTACTTGAAAAACTTATAATGATAATGGGATCTTCCTTTACCTTTGGCATTCCATCGGGATTACAGGCTTCAATATTAAAACTCAACATGTTGAGTTCTTTTAAACTGGATCCTAAATTCTGTGGTTCGCTATGTACTTCAAATATGCATTTTCCATCGGATGAAGATCGATTGAAATTTAAAACCTTGCCGTGCACTTCCACAATGTTCATTGGGAATAATCCTTTATCTATAAGATATCTGCGGTAAAAAGGTATATCATGCTCTCTAATCTCTTCTACAGATTTTAAATCCAATATTTTATCTCTTAATTTATATATATCCTGTGGATGTTTCAGAGTTACCTTCAGAAAATTTTTTAATTTTCCATTATCTTTCCTTCGGAGTTTTTCCACTTCGAGTTCTAATACAGCTAATTCTTTTATACAGTCATCAACATTGTTGGGATGGATATATATGTAGGGTTTGAATCTTCTATCAAGAGCTATTATTTTTGATCCTTCACCATTTTCTTCAATGAGTTTGCCGAATAATCTTATCACTGGAATACGGTTCTTGGTGATGTAATCAATGTCTAAAAGAACGAATTGTTTAGTCTCCATATGGGATTTTATTTAGTATCCATGGTTTAAATACTTTTTAACCCATTATTACTTCTCATATGCTCTCTACCTCAATTTCCATGACCTTTGGAGGATATAGTATCCACCCGGAAAAAGAAGGTGAACACAATATGAGAGTGAGTGAAGGAGTGCCCAGAGGAAGAATTGCAGAACTGTATAATCCTGGAATATTTGAGGACCATGAAGAAGTTATTGTATTTACTAGAGATGAATTCAGTCGTACTTACACTTCAATGAAAGAACAAATAGACCATATTAATAATATTGATTTGTTTTTTAACAAGTGTGAAGAATGGAAATTAATAGGATACTGGCCGAAAATTCTTGCAAGTGTATACCTATTAGATAGAAATTTGGATTCATTATTAGAAAAAGAACCATTACAGTGTTATCTTGATGCATGCCTATTCAATACTATTGGAAGTTCCCAGAGGAACGTTGCAGTATCTAAAAGGAAAGTACCCGCACAATTAAAGCTTCCAATTTAAATTAAGTATTTTATATGGATGGTATGTTATGCGTTACAGTTATGGCATCATTGACAGAAGAAAAATATTATTGTACAGCCCACATCTGTTTTTAAGTGGTGACGACCTTCTGGTCTTCCCCACTAAAGATTTCCATAAATGGCATGGTGATATAAAAGAGTACATAGATGGATTATATCAAATCAACTCCAACAATATGGAGAAAATCGAATCTATTAATATAAACGAGTTTAACCTGGCATTAGGAGTGCTCAATAACATCAGAGAAGACATTGAGCAAATGTTTGATCAGGAAAAGATATCTGATTTTTCCTATCATTACGTATCAACTTTGGATGAAAAGTACAAGAAACAGAAAGGAAATTATTACACAAATGATATGCGAAGATGTGACATTAAAATTCCGGTTAAACCCAAAATAACACCATGGTTCAAATATAATAACATGATGGAAATAG
>PLTK01000064.1:0-29495 GCA_003164415.1 Methanobacterium sp.
TCAAATATACCTAATTCACCTTTCTTAGTTAGAGTTTCAGGTGTTACTGATCTGGCTATTTGAACATGGGTTTCTCCAGAATCTATGGTTTTGATATATGGATCAAATTTGACAGGATTCAATTTACCTTTTCCATTGTATTCTTCCTTTGAAATGTAATTCCATAGTTCTATAAAAAATTCTTCAACATGTTTAACTGATCCTCCTTTCAGTTTTACTGATACATCGTGAATAGGTCTTACCAGTTCGGGTTCACGTCTTGGATCGTTTATTAAATGTTGTGATGTATCCCAATAATCCTGTTTAAATGGTGAACCAATAATAAATGCTTCTTTACCATCAACAGTTAATGTTTTAGCATGCAACACATGTAGACCACTTGCCTTAAATTTCTTTACTTCAACTTTTGTTGATTTGAAATAATCATTAATTTTATTGTAGGTATCAGGAACTGCTAGATTTTCGTTCAATATTATTTTTACATCTACTCCCCTTTCACTTGCCATTCGAATAACTTCGACCAAAATGTCTTTGGGAATTAATTCATCATTTTTATCAAATTTGTAGGTGGCTATAAAATCAGGATTGAATTCAAATTGTGTTAAATATACATATGATTTTGAATTGTTGATAGATTGGACGATACTTTCCAGTTCATTCTTGTTGTCTATTAATATCTCCAGATTGTTATCAGTTGTAAATCTGGATTTTTCAGTACCACCCAGGGTTATGAACCAGCCTTCTGCCCAATTATGGTTAATGTGGATATCATCTATTATTTTTATAGTTTCAGATACATCAGAGTATTTTTCTGTTCTGAAAAGCTCAGTTACATCTAATACATCCCTAATAATCACCAATATCTCGGGGTTTTCATTTAGAATATTATTATATTGGCTTGGAGGATATAATATCTTGTAATATCCATTTTTATCTGTTTTTGATTTACCTAACTGATTATTATGCATAAGTGAAATCGGAGAAAGCTTATCTGCAAATTTTAGTGCTTTACTCTTCATTATTATTTCTTCTGTTTTTCCTGTACCTTCTGCCACAACTACTAAACCTTCTAATGGTTTCCCATTTTCATCAAGAATTCTTCCTTTAACTCCTCTATTAGGACCTTCAACATCAATAATTCCAAAATCTATAATTTCGCTTTTAATATCACCCGTAAATATGCTTTCGAATATTTTTTCCTTCAAGAATATGATATCCACTTTAATTTTGTCAGAATCGTTATTAAAAAAAGTTTTATTCGAATTAGTTTCATACGAAAATTTGAAATCGCCCTGGAAATTTGTTAATGTTGTTCCAAGTTCTCTTTCCGGTATAAGTGGGTTATGATCAACATACCAAATAGAAACTTCGTAATTCTTCAGGATACTTCCATCTATATCCATTAAACGCCCTTTAAAAGTGATGGTTGCCATTTTTGTCACTACATATCTTATTAATATGATACATTAAAAATAAAAGAAAATTATTTCATTTAATATAATACGGAGTATTGTAATGAATCAATTTATGCATAATATCAATAGATCCTATATTGAAATATTTTTTGCACTTTTTATCACATTCCTAAATACCCCATTTTCCCTAAAGAATCCCTAAAAATCTTAAAACAACTATAATAATGATTATAACAATTAAGTAATATAATATGCTGTTCATATTCTTTCACTCCTCTAAATTTCATATTTTTCTTTGTTAACTATGATAATGACTTAATCTCGCCTATCCCTATCATCCCTTTGATCTCTATCATCTCTTCGATCATCATTTCTGCTATCTCCTTCCCTTCGACCACCATAGTTTCTTCGGTTTCTTCTGTTTAATAATAGTATTAGAGAGCCGATTAAACCACCTATTGCACCTGCGACTATTACAAGAATTAATTCTGGTGCTGAGTTTAGTGGTACAAAGGTTGATAATTGTGAAGAGAATGCTGAAATTTCACCTGTAAATAAGCTTAATATCCATAAGATTACTGCACCAGCAACACCCATAAGTGCCCCATTAATCACACCATCAATAATATCACCATAAGATATGTATCCAACAATTATACCTGCGATTAGAAAACCAAATATTGCAACTGGCAATCCAACAACTGATCCAACACCTAAAATAGATAATACTACAGTAATTATTATTGCCAAAATAAAACCTTCAACTATCGCCCCTACACTTACCATCTTCATATCCTCCCAAGAATTGAATATACAATGTTAAACAATTAAATCTTTCACTCTATTACATCCTATTACAATATATGTTGCTAATTATTATTTAAAAATTTCTATAGTTAATTAAACAGAATATGAAATAGCTAATTGGAAAATAACATTATCTACAAGAATTAATTTATTATCAAAATTTAGTTTAAAGTTTCGAATTGATATGGTTAAATAGATTTTGAGTCTTTCTAGTTCTGATTCGGTTAAGAATTGTTCCCATGGATATTAAAAGTATAGAATTAGTAAAATAAAACTAGTAAAATTTGATTTTTTTTAGATATTGTTTAAAAATAAAATAAAAATTATATATATTAAGGTGCTCCTCCTGCCCCTCCTACATTATGTCCGGTTTGTGCATCTATATCTATTTCACCTACATTTGTTCCATTTTCCATTACAGGGACTATGTAAACTAGTTTATTGCTTTGATAAACTAATGTAGGTATACCTGCTACTGCTCCAGAAACTTGAATGTAATTAGCTGCTATATTCCTGGCTTCTGTTTTAGATATATTGATTTGTGATTTATTATTCTGTGAAGTATTCTTTGTTGCAATAAAGTTTGTTTGTTTCACAGGACTTGCTAAATGAGTAATGTTAGTCGTTGAATGAGTTGTGTTAGTAGTTGGAATTGTGTTAGTTGTGTTAGTTGTATTCTTGGTGTTTATGTTGTTTGATGCAAATGCTAATCCCACAATAGCTAATATAACGATTAATACGATTACAGCTTTTTTTATCATTTTTATTTTTCCTCGTTGATATATTGTCAGAATGATATTGTGTTGGATATGTCTTTTAGTTGGAAGTTTGCATCTATTTCCAGTTTTTATAATTCATACTTACCATATCATAAAAATGTGTTGTCTAAGTACTTCAAATCGATTTTATCCCACATAATAACATTACTTTATACTGTTTTTTCTGTAGGTTATGTTCATTTACTTTAACAACTGGATTTTATGCCACTTAATCCATGCTAAAAAAAGTTTATAATGGTTCTAGTGTTCTGATAATTCTTTCTGCAGCATTTTTTATTTCGGGATCCTTTATTTTATCATTTCTCGCTATTTTAAGTGCCATTTCAAGTACTTTTGGGACATCTTCTGCAGAAATGTTATTCATCATATTGGTATAAGTCTGTCCTGGTTCATCTTCCATTTCAACTTTTTTGTCTACCATAGTTTTTAACATAACTTTACATTCTTTAATTAAAGCCGGATCATTCTTCATTGCTTCACATTTAGCCATAAGTTCACTGGTTTTTTTATCATCCATCATAAACACTCCTATTACTAATGATATTTTATTGTTGGAATAATTTTGAATAAAAATTACTTAAATTAACTAATTTTTTTTTTACATATTCATTTTTCTGGTCCTGAAAGGAATGGTAAAGATATTTTTCCATGTAAATATGCAGATGTGATATCATTATGTTTAATAAAATAACTACAATGTTGGCATTTAACTCCTTTGTTCTGTTTTTCTATGAATACACCATCAGTTTTATGGATTAAATTACTCATTTTTTCACCCTTTCCTTAAATCCTCTTTTAATTTATTTATAAAGAATAAATAGACTTGTAAGTATATTTTTTTTATACGGGATGTATACTCATTGGAAAGGAGAATTAACTTATTAAACTGATTTGAAATACAGAGATATTAAAAGTTTTTTTTTATTGGAGGCAAGCAGGGATATATTGCTTTTTTTTCACAAAAAATAAAGCGATATACCTTTTTAGCAAAAATAATAAATTTAAAAGTGAGTTTTCCCTACTCTATTAATTATAATGGGTTGAGGAACTATATACAATTTATCATTATAAGAATCGAGCATTTTTTTTTGTTCACTAATGATATTACAAGAATTTAAATTATAATAGATTCGTTCAACAGTTAATATTCTAGTGATAAGATCATTATGTTGTTATAATTGAATATAATGAAATTTTACGGTTTGACACTGGAAAAAATTAAAATAGTGAGGATAAATGAAAATAAAACAAAAATTTAATGAGTTTAATAAGGGTATTTTATGGGTAAGTACAGAATCTTTAATATACAATATTTTTAGTGATTATAGTTTTTTCTATTCCGCTGCTACACAAAAGCCTATAAATATTTTTTCATGTTTTGAAGCACAATTTCATACCCCGCAGGATACATATGACCTCCATCAAACGTGAGTTCTTGTCGCAAATTCCCATCGGCATCGGCTAAGCCTTCATTGACATTGATAAATTCACTGTGATACTTTTGGGCCAGCGTTGCTACTTTACTGTTTGCTGATTCAAGTATTTCATTAGTTCTTGTCGCAAATAACGATTTATGCTCAGCCTCTGACTCACCGAAATCCGCCACCGGATTGACAGGAAAATATGCCATAACATATACTTGTGTCTCGGGCAATTTTTCCTTGATTTGCCGCAAAATTTCGTTATAATTTGCAAGAAAAGTGGATTCAGGAACGTTAAAGCCTATGTCATTTGAACCAATATTAATAAAAATCTTGCTTGGCTTCAAATCAAAAATGCAAATATCCATAGACTTCAGCAGATCCGCTGTTGTCGTTGCTCTGATTCCACGATTATAAATAACTTTATCCAAACCAAGGCTTTTCTGCATTTTTTCAATTGGAAAAATTTCCATGAGGGAAGACCCGACGAAAACAATTTGTCCCTTTTTGGCAGTTTTATTCTGCTCCTCGAAACGTGCTCTTAGTTCGTTTTGCACTTGTTCGATGCGGGGGTCCATATTCGTTAGCGATTTTGACATGATTTCTCCTTTAAAATTACTAATGTTTTAGTTTAACTATTGTTCAGCTTTTCATCAAAGACTATACCAGATTACTCTACCCACCTGATAGTGTTTTTAGATTGATTAATTGGTCAATGGAAACAATTTTATCATTAGATTGGAAACTTGAAAATGCTGCATGTAATTCAATCTTGTGGGACTCAGTCGGGTTAAACTAGCTGAAAAAACCCTTATGGGATGAGTTGGTTAAAAAAAAGATTAAGTGGTAATTATGTACTTAATTTATAAAAATATAATAATGGAACAATATCCATTATCTTATAAGCCACCAACAAAAGATTGAAGCAATACAACAACCCACTGTAACAACTGCAGCAACAGCTGCAGTAACAAGACAGGCACCTGCTATTACTTTAGTTAATGTTACATCCGGAAGTGCTGTACATAAACCTGCAAGTCCCAGAGCAGCACCACAAACTAGAGCACCAATGGCAGCAACTGAACCTAAAGTACCCAATACAGCAGCTTTAGTATCGAAGGTATCTCCAATATTATTTGTAGTATTATTAAAAGTTTGATTTATACCTGTTCCATTTGTGTCATTATAAAATTTTTGATTTATCCCAGTCCCATTTGTATTATTACTTATTGTTCCATTTAATTCAATAGTTTCATTACTTTTAGTTTCGTTAATAGCTGTTTGATTAGTCCCAGTACTATTATTAGCATTTATAATAGTATTAATATTGTCATCAAAAGTAATATTATTGTTTTCTAAGCTTTTATTAGAACTATCCCCATTTGTATTAAACTGATTAACTGATTCAATTTGTACGGCAGAAGCTGGTCCAATGCTTAAAATACTAAAAACCATAATTAAAACCCAAAATCTTTTAACTATAATAAAGATTCCTCCTTGTAATCATTATAAGTATCATCTTTTTTTAAATATTTTTTCGGTTCAAATATTAATGTCTAACATAAATAAATGGGAATATACAAATCGAACACTTTCATGATTAAAACCCATTTTTTCCCCAGTACTCATTCAATTAAAACCCATTTGTAGACAAAAAATATTTCTAAAATATCATCAATTAAAAGGGATACGGCCCAAATAACCTCATAATCACCTCTAATATTTTCTTCCTTTTTAAACAATTCCTTAAAATATTATGTTCCATATTATGTGACGATTATCACAATGTTACATGTTTACCGTGACAATTAAACATTAAAGTTTATACTATATAAACTTTTTTTTATATTGAACTAGAAGTGTTATATATTTATAATATAAATAATTTTTAAGGTAAAGGAATTATAGTCCAACTTTAAGGAGTTATTGGGATTAAATTTAGGTTCAATTTTAGAATAGAGTGATTAAATTGAGTCATAAATCATATTCCATGTTATACTCTCCAGTTATAACAATATACGATACAAATTTAATAAAATTATGATAATAATCCATTAATTATCCTGCAGATTTATTATCATCCTAAGATTAGTATATTGATAATGGGCAAATAAGACCATAAAACTGATTTTTTTTACTAGAACAAACTTCAAATATATTTCCATACATATTAATAACAAATTCTATTGATAGATAATTTTGAATACTTTTTAGGGTAGGGTGATTGTATATTGATTGAAAATATAGTACGTGTTATGCTTGTGGAAGATAATCTAGGTGATGCTTTAATTTTATCCGAGATGCTTAAAGAAATTTATGATAATCACTTTAAACTTGTAAATTATAAACGGTTAGATGAGGGATTAAAGCATCTTAATGAAGATTTTGATGTTATATTCTTGGATCTTAACCTTCCGGATAGTCATGGAATTATAACATTCAAAACTATGAATAAAAATGCTCCAGATTTGCCTATAATAATTTTAACCGGACTAAATGATGAAGATCTTGCCATTAATATTGTATCCGAAGGTGCTCAGGATTATCTTGTTAAAGATCAAATAGATAAACAAATGCTTTCAAAATCCATTAAATATTCAATTAGACGTAAAAATATCGAAAATCAGCTTCAAATATCAATTGAGGATAAAGAATTACTTCTTAGAGAATTACATCACCGTGTTAAAAATAATTTAATGATCATATCTAGCTTATTAAATTTGCAATCAACATATATTAAAGATGAAGAGTCTAAAAAGATTTTTAAGGACAGTCAAAACCGTGCAAGATCCATGGCACTAATTCATGAACGATTATACCAATCAACAGACCTCAAACGAATTGATTTTGGTGACTATATACGCACATTAACAAACGACATCTATCATACCTATGTAATGGATACAAATTTAATAAAGTTAAATGTTGATGTGGAAGATATAAGATTAGATATTGATATATCAATACCCTTAGGATTAATTTTAAATGAATTAGTAACCAACAGTTTGAAACATGCCTTTCCACAAGGCTCGCCTGGAGAAATCGACATAATACTCCATACACAGGATAAAAAATATTTATTGGAAGTTAAAGATAACGGAATAGGATTTACTGAAGATATTGACTACAAAAATACGGATTCATTAGGATTGAGACTAGTTACAAATCTAACAGACCAAATTGAAGGAGAAATAGAATTTAACAACAAACTGGGAACATCGTTTAAAATTATTTTTAAAGACGAAAAATTTGAATAAATATTTAGTTTATACTAATCTGTCCCCAATTATAGTTTTAAACCATTGTATTTGAATATCTATTTTTATGTGACATATATCACATATATCTAATTTCTTTTTAAAGGCTTTGTGATTCAATAAAAGGAGAGTTGGCTCTTTTTAAACTCTCCAAATCATATGTTTCTATTAGTTATGAAAATTAATAAAGTTGAGGAGGCGATATCTTTGATAAGAAATATCTCATACGAAATATTAAATAAGAAACATCTTACAACAGATATATTGATTAAATTTGAAGATAAAGGAATTACGAAAGATTTTCATGATTTCATTAAAGGCCAATTGGAAGAGTTTAAACAAGACCTCGATAATCCATACACAATTACAATTGACTCAAAATATGATTATAATAAAAAAATATTATTAATTGACATTGTCTTATCAATCCATGATACCCACAAACCATTACATACCCATTTAGTACAGGTAATTAATGATAAAACTTACAAATTTATAAAATTCTATGAAAGGAATATTCAATTATATAAAAATAATTGTGGTGGCCAATAAGTTGAAGGAAAATAAAAAATGTCCTAATTGCGGTTTTGAAGGATTAATGGACTGTTGGAAAACTATGGAAACTAATGATACTTTGAGCAAATGTCCTAATTGTAAATTTACATTTAGTTGGTGTAATATCACATTTATTAAAAATCAAAAATAGAATTCTATAAAATTTAATATTAATCTAATAGTCCCCTATGGGTTGTACAAGTTAGATAGTACAACTTGTGGACTAAATTAAGATAATTTTTAAAATTATGTCTAATTCAAAAGCCAATTCATTAATATTCATCTTTCACCTTAAATTTATTTATATAATTACATAACTCAATTTTCTGTTATATGAGTACATAATACTTAAAAATACAATTATTCTGTTACATTAAAACAGAATATTTAAATAAATTATTATTTATCAACCATTCATTTCTTAGGACAAAAACCATCATATTCTTCTAGTTCGGTTTTGTCTGATACATTCACTTAAGATGTTTCAAAATATTCATAAAGCGATTAATACCTATTTGAACATAATATGGATGTTAGTCTGAAATAAATAGTTACTAATAAAAATAAAAAAGATAATTTTGTCCGATTTTACTTCCAAGTGTTTTATAGAAAGTAAAACCGAATTATTTAGTTATTCATCACCTGATTTTTTTAAATTTTTCTCATCTATCTTTTTTAAACTTTAATTTAATAAAAATCTAATCATTTTCTGCTTGAATAGATATTTCCTCCTTGGTGTTGTCTTCCAGAATTTCATCTTCATATATGTAAGTTTTTCCTCTTAATGCTGAAAATATAGCGGCAACGATACAGAATAATGCCCCAATATAGAATGCTGTTTGAAGTGAAGGCATGAATGCAATTTGAAGTGTTGATGGAAACCATGTAATACTGGTTAAAGTATTCAGTGTTGAATTTGGTATATGGGAAACAATTGGCATTGGCAAAGCTGCTAAAATGGCACTAACTGGGTTGGAACCAAGAAGAGCTGAAAATAAAGCAGCTGTTGGTGGAAGATTACTAATTATTGGAGCCAATGCATTAGCACCCATACTGTTCAGTGAAGAGGATAGGGCATCTGGCAGTTTTTGTGTTAATCCAACAATGATTATGGTAAAAAATATTCCCATACTGGCTATAAAGGCCGTGTTGATTATGGTGGTTATCATACCAGAGGCTACTCCCCTATCTTGTGCTGGTACCGAGTTCATTATGGCTGTTTGGTTTGGGGGATTGAATATTCCAAGTCCGGCTCCCATCAGAAACAGTGCTATTCCAAGTTCCATGTAATTAAAATTATAGGGGATATTTGCTAGTATAAGGAATGCTATTGTAGAAATAACCATTCCAAAGGTAGCTATTCCACGAGGCCCGTATTTATCGGATAATGTTCCTGCAATTGGACCCATAATAATCAATCCAAGTGTGAGTGGTATCATATAAATTCCGGCCCAGAATGGGGTTGAACTGTAACTGTAACCATGAAGTGGCAGCCAAATACCCTGAAGTAGTAATATAATACTGAACATCATACCGCCCTGAGCTAATGTGGTTAACAAGCCTGCTATATTAGCAAATGCAAAGCTTCTATTTTTAAATAAGCTTAAACGGAACATGGGTGCTTCAACCCTGGTTTCAATAAATATGAATAGGATTAGCGACAGTAATCCCAATATCATGGAGGTTATGACCCATGGATTGTTCCATCCCATAGGATTAGTACCGTATGGTAATAATCCGTAGGTTACCCCTACCAGTAGGAGTGTGATACCTAAGAAGAATGTTAGGTTTCCCCATAGATCTATCTTAGTTTTAACAGCTTTAATTGATGTTTCTTTTAGTTTGTAATAGGACCATACTGTACCCATGATTCCGAATGGTACACTGAGTAGGAAAATATATCTCCAATCGAATACAGCTAATATACCGCCCAATATTAAACCTAAAAACATTCCCGACATTAATCCAACACCATTTATACCTAATGCCTTTCCCCGTTCATTAGCTGGAAATGCATCTGTAAGTATAGCTGCAGTATTTGCAAGNNTGTAAATACCATAAAACCTAGCCTAAAGAGTTTAATTCTTCCATAAATATCGGATAGTCGTCCAAAAGTTAAAAGTAAGGTTCCAAGTACCAGTCCGTAACCCATTAATATCCATAGAAGATATGGGAAGGAATTTAGTGGATCTATATGGATACCATTGAAAATTGCAGGAAGGGAAACTAAAATGATACTGTTGTTGATCATTGCCATTATAGACGCTATAAAAACAACCACCATAGCATGCCATTTATACTCCAAACATATCACCAACATTTATTCTATAAACCTGAATTGTACTTTTTTTATTCATTATTTTCTCCTATTATACTAAAATTTAATTTTTTTTAAGGTATTATTAATACTGGAATGCGTGATTCTCGTATTACTCTTTCTGTTACGCTTCCAAGTGTGATTCTATCGAGTGTACTGTGTCTACCAGACGAACCCATAACCACTAAATCGAATTGTTCTTCATCAATTGTTTTAAGAATCTCAATATAAGCTTTACCTTCCTTAACTAATGTTTTTAAATGGACATTTTTACATTTATCTTTACATTGATTTTCTTCTAAATCTTTTTTAAAATCTTTAATTATTTGTATTCCTTCATTTCTTACTTCCTCAAAATAATCATCATCGGGACTGGGTAAAGTTGCAATAGGTAAAATAGAATATTTAGGTGTGAATGGTTCGACAACAAATAAAATTGTTACATCCCCCTCACTAACATCAGCCATATTTATTGCATGTACTGCAGCCCGTTTAGAATTTTTTGACCCATCAATGGGTAATAAAATTTTTTTATATATCATTTTTTTTACCTATTTTTATTTAGAATCTGAAGTATCATGTTTAAATTTGGAAAATACTTTATTTTATTAGTTAATTACTTTATAATTAAGAGAATGCTGATTTGAACACGATAAATAAAGTTTTCTTTTACAATTTTCTTTACTCAATAAAAATTGGATTTATTAAATTTAAAAAATTTAATGAGAAAAAATAAAAATTTTAAAAACTCAGTTATTTTCCAATCATGATGTTGGTTGATTTAATTATGGCTGAAACTGTGTCTCCTTTTTTTAGATCTAATTTTTCAACCGATTCTTTTGTTATTATAGCCGTAATGAGTTCTGGCGATTCAATTTTTATATGTATATTGGCCATTACAGCACCAACTTCAACGTTTTCAATTTTACCTTCAAAAACATTTCTTGCACTAATCTTTATAATACCACCTTCACTCCAGTTTTTTTATAGTAATATATTGTACTTACTGATTCTAATAATTTTATATAAATTTAATAATATCTAATAAATTTCTCATTATATCTTTTTTTTAGATAATTTAATTTCCTCTAAAATCGCTAACTTGTGATACTGCAAGAAAAATTAAATGGACTATTTATAATTAACAATATAAAAGATTTTAAATGGTTAAAAAATTTAATAACACCAGATGAATTACTTAAAAAAAATAGGCTTTCAAAATTACTAAATAAATATTCAGAATATCTTTTAAAATTCATTATACCTCATGTTTTTTATATGAATTAGGTTTATCTTGAGGATGTACATGAATACTTACTCCATTAACAAATTGAATTGATTCTAAAACTATTTTTTCAACTTGATTAGTAATCAGATAGGCTTCTTCTACATGCAATTTTTCATCGAGGAAAATATCCATTTCTACATAGTAATAGGGCCCTACAGGATTTATTTTGATATTATGTACAGATTTAACCTCTTTTATATACAATACTGCTTTACTGATTTTATTTTCTAAGTTTGGAGGTACTTTCCCCATGATACTATTGAAATTATCTCTACCCATTTCTAGTGCTGTTTTAATTATAAGAATAGCTATTATAACAGCCAGAATAGGGTCTAATATCGGGTAACCTAATTGTGAACCTATTACACCACCTGCTACCGCTGCACATGCCATCACATCCACTCGTTTCTGATTACCAGTAGCTGTTAAAATTTGACTATTAACTTTTTTACCCGTTTTTAGTAGGAATACACTCATATACAGATTTATAAACAATGCTATAATTGCCATTATTGCAGCAATCCATCCAGGAGGTACTATGGAATGGATCATTGTAAATTTAATATATGCATCTGAAAATATTTGATAAGCAATATAAAGCAATATAAAAGCGATGATTAACCCTACTATTGGTTCTATCCGTCCATGTCCATATGGATGATTCTTATCTGCTGGTTTTAAACCTATGTGAAATGCTATTAATCCTATTATACTACTTATTACATCTCCAAAGTTATCGGCAGCCTCTGCTATAAGTGCAGTACTGCCAGCTGCCAATCCAATTACAGCGTTTAAGATTGTTAAAATTACATTCCCTGCAACTCCAATTCTCGCTGCCCTTTCTCCATCTTTTTCTCTGTTATCATGATCACTGTTCATATATTACCACATATATTTTTTTAAATCATAATTTTCCATAAATATCCATTTTATATCCATATTTATGTCTGTTATTGCTATTAACTAGGGTTTGATTTAATTACCTCATTCGATAATTTATCAAATTTGATGTTGGTTGAGTTATTGATGTCCTCAGAAACCTACAACCTAAACACTGGAAGTGTAGATCCAATCACAATAACTTCAAAAGATTCAACAAACCGCACAAGACCAACAACCACAAAGACAACAATTAATTCGGACACAAAAACCATACCAATCCAACATACTGGCTTATCAATAGCAGGATTAATATTAGCAATTATATCAGTGTTTGACGGTACTATATTACCTAGATTAAAAAAATAACCAAAAACAAACTTTCATTCCCCAATTTCTTTTTTTAAAAAAAATTGGTTAAAAAAAAAATAGAACATATTCAGTTTTATGTTGCTTTTGCAGTGGTGTAAGCGTCGTACATACCGTAAAGCCAAACTATTACGTATAATATGTACGCAATGATTCCTAATAAAAAGATTCCTGCTAGGACTCCTAATATCAATGCTATGATGAAAATTATTATTCCTTTCATTATATTTCCAGCATATACTGTTCCAATTCCCGGTAAAAAGAAAGATATAATCAAAGCTAATATAGGGTTTGCCATTTTGTTCCTCCAATTAATCTATACTACTATAAATTGTTTTAACTGATTAATACTTTTTTTTATTTTTTCCCATATTTATTAATACTTTGTTTTATATTTTAAGTGTTTAAATGCCATTATATGTTCTTAGAAGCAGCATTATCTTGAATTAGAATTATTTATAAGGATAATTTTTATCAAAAATAAGTTAATATGATTTATGTAACTTAGATAAAAAAAAGGATTTAAATCCAATTAATTGGTGAGTTATTTCTCTTTTGAATCCATTAATTGTGGGTTTAAATCGACTTTTGTGTTTGTTTTGAGTGGTTCATCGTTGTGTATGTATTTTTCTCCTCTTAGTGCTGATAGTATAGCTGCTATGGCTGCTATTAATGCTGCTACATAGAATGATATCTTTAGTGATGGTATAAATGCGGTTTCTAAGGTGGATGGGAACCATGTGGTGCTGGTTAGAGTGTTTATTGTTGAGTGTGGTATGAGTGCTACGAGTGATGCAGGTAACGTCGGTAATATTCCTGCTACAGGATTGTAACCTAATAATGCTGAAAATAGTGCTGCTGTTGGTGGAAGTTTACTAAATAATGGTGCTAATTGCGCTGCACCTATACTGGTTAGAGAAGATGTCATTGCTTCGGGAAATCTTTGGGTTAATCCTATTACGATTATGGTGAAGAATATAGCTATACTGACTGGTGTGGCAGTGTTGAACATAGTGAACATCATGCCAGAGGCCACACCCCTATCTTCTGCTTTTACTGAATTCATTATGGAGGCATTATTAGGAGAGCCGAACATTCCGTTTCCAATTCCCATTAATAGTAGTATCAAACCAAGTTCTATGTAAGTGAAGTTGGTTGGTATTGCTATTAATAATAGGAATGATAATGTGACAAGAGCCATTCCTGAGGTGGCTATCCATCTAGGCCCATATTTATCTGATAATATACCGGAAATTGGAGCCATAACGATCATTCCAAGTATTAACGGTATCAAATAAACACCCGCCCAAAATGGGGTGGATGCATAGCTGTAACCATGTAAAGGTAGCCAGATACCCTGTAATAATATAATGATCAGGATCATTGCACCACCACGGGCTAATCCACTTAGTAATGTTGCTAATACTCCAAAAGTAAAACTTTTAATTTTAAACAAATTTAAGTCAAACATAGGCGATTCTACCCGGGTTTCAATAATTGGGAATAGGATCAGTGAAATTAAACCTGTGCTCAGAGAGGCTATAACCCAGGGGTTGTTCCATCCCATGGGATTGTTACCGTATGGTATTAATCCATAAGTTACGCCTATTAAGAGAAGTGTGATACCTAAAACGAATGTTAGATTTCCCCATATATCTAATTTAGTTTTTACAGCTTTAATTGACAGTTCTTTTAGTTTATAAAATGATAATATGGTCCCTATAAGTCCAAATGGTACGCTGACTAGGAATATATACCTCCAATTGAATACTGCGAGTGTACCTCCGAGTATTAATCCTAGGATATTTCCAGACATTCCTGCAACTGTATTTATGCCTAAAGCTTTTCCACGTTCCTTGGATGAAAATGCATCTGCAATTATTGCACCACTATTTGCCATGAAAAGTGCACCTCCTACAGCTTGGATCATTCTGAAAATAATAATTTCTAATGCACCAGCATCCCCGGTGGAGGGTGTGAGGTAAAGTAGAACAGATCCTACTGTAAATATTAGAAACCCGTACTGGAACATTTTTACTCGTCCATACATATCTGATAGACGGCCGAAACTCAGGAGTAAAATAGCAACAACCAACATATAACCCATTAATATCCATAAGAGGTATGGGAAGGAATTCAATGGATCGATATTGATACCATTAAATATGGCAGGAATGGCGATCAAAATGATCATCATATTGATACTTCCAATTAAAGTGGCTATGAAAACGGTTGTCATAGCTGTCCATTTATATTCCAAATTCATCACCATTATTGATTTTAAAATGTTTTAAAATTATCATTTTTATTTACACTCCTTTAAACTGCTCAATTATTTTTGATAATTTAGAATTTTTATTAGGTTTTTCTTATATTTTGGAGTCTTTCCATGAAATTTTCCAAGCGTTTCTCGTGAATGATTAATTTTTCCTTGTTAATATCTTCCAGAAAAGAAATGTAACTATCAATTTCGTTTAAAGCAGTTTCTATTGCAATTGCGCTTCGATCTATAGGTTCTGTTAGTGAGTGTTGCATAATAGATCCTGATATCCTTTTATTAGTCTCGTTTCCTGCTTCTGTTAATTCGTATTTCCCGTCATTATTTTTAATAATTAAGCCTTCAACAGCTAATTTTTTAAGCATAGGATAAACAGAACCGGATGATGGTTTAAATGACATTATTGAACCATTTTCAATCTTACGCACTTGGTGTGGGTAGTGGTTCTCTAAAACTTCATACACTTGTTTTCGATGCCATTGAATAGCATCGATTATTTCTGTACCAGTTTTTGGCTCTTTGCGTAGGACGTGTAATGTCATGAACCGTAAACCTCCCAGTTTATCTAATTCATTTATTCTTCCAAGAATTTCTTCTAAACTCCACATTGTATAAAATACCTCTTTTTGTATACTCGATATATTTCTATAATTAGATATTTAAAAAACTACTATTTTGAACTTATTTTAATTTTAAGTTGTTATAAATCATATTTAAAATTATCTATATCTACTAATAGATAAGATATTTTAAAAAAAAATAGTACTCTAAAGAGTTATTTAGTAATAAATTATAAAAAAAATCCTTGCACCTGTTTTTGTGTGGATATAATTATCAGGTATTTGATTAATTAAAAAAATATGGGGTATGAATTTAAAGTTTTTTATAATTTTAAAGATCAAAGTATATTTTTTCCTATAAGCTTTTCTATTTGATTTTACCTACAAATCTATTTATAGCCATCAGTATTACTATAATCAAATTATAAAAAACCATTTTGGGGGTGTTACAAGATATTTAAACAAAATAATTTGGCTATAAATAATTCAAGATTTGATAGTTATAATCTATTGATCTTTGTAACTATTTTAATTGCTTTGGCTGTTGTTTTTTCCTTTGGAATGGGTAATGTTGCAGCAGCAAATCCTGGAGATACAATATATGTAAATAGTTCTGGAGGAAATGATTCAAATAACGGTTCCAGCTGGCTTTATGCTAAACAATCCATAGGTAAAGCCGTAGGAACAGTAAATATCAACGGAACAATATATTTAGCTGATGTATAAAGCTCCTTTTAGTATCCCATATGAATTTAACATTAATTTTAGTATTCGGTAATAATCTTTAATAATATAATAGACGTACACTTCAAGTGTAAAACAATTCACTTTAGGTATAAATATTATATGAAATAATATACTATATATAATTTCAAATAATTCTGTTTTGGGTGGATGTTTAAAGTAATGAGAAAATGGATGATAACTATAAGCCTAAGAAATGTATAAAAACAGTTCTAATTACAAGAAAAAATATCAAATCATAAACTTATTTAAATTGGACATTATAGAGTTATATACACTTATAAATCCATCAAAGTTATAGATAAGAGAAATTTAGGGAAATAATAAGTGCAATAAAAGACATAGCTGATCTTAAGTGGAGTTTACAATATCTAAAAAAAAATTAGTAATATACTGACATTTGTTATTATGTTGAAATTATGTAAATGGGGGAATTTAAATGTATGAGGAAGAATACGTAAAAATATTGAAAATTCTTTATGAACAAGAGAAAGAAGAACCAGGAATTCCTTTTAGTAGTGATAATCTGAAATTACAACTTGATATGACGTATCATAATTTATTATCAAATTTTAAATATTTAAAAGCAGAGGGTTATATAGAACTTAAAGAATTTTATGGTGAAGACTTTGAAGCAACTATCACAATTCAAGGTATTGAATTTGTAAAAAACATAAATGAAGAGTAACACTTTATGAATAGAAACCTTGAATTTGGAGATCCCGGGTGAATTCGAAGCAATAATGGTTCAAAATTTTTTTACATTATCTCAATCAATTACAACCCTTTAAATTAATTCTTATTTTATTCTTATTTTACTAAATCTTCTACATAATTATTGGATTTAATATGAAAGTTATTCATTATTATTGAAAAAATTCGGATACTATTTTTAAGTTAAAATTCGTTATCATACCCATTTTGGACTCTTTTTATCAATAAAATATTGTGAATTCCGTAAATTTAATATTGGTAATTGGTGTTATAACGTCATTAAAAAATAACCATATTCCNNTTTTCTATACATATTTAAAATATGGAGTTTCAAACATTTAACTATATTTTTGATATTTTATATTGTTACCATTATTATTCATTCTATATTTGAATATCAGAAATTGTTTAAAATTATGATTTATAATCCCATGGTTGGTTTTTGATAGTAAATATTTTTATTATCGTTAGAACCATGGGATCGTACAGCATATTAGGAATATCACTTTTTTTATTAATATTTTCAATTCTTAAATAAATTCCACTTTGAACCGATGTAGATTGCGAAGATAATTGCTATAATTGTGCCTGCTATGATGCCGATATATTGTTCAAGAGAATTAAGAGGGTATAAACCAATTTGAACAAGGGTTATGCGTCCAATAATATCTGCTGCTAATAAAAATATTGCTAGTGCAGCTGCCCATTTTTTCTTGGTTAATACGAGTAATCCCGCAATCACATAAAAGATACCTATAGTTGCAGCAGAGTATGTAAAAAGTACTGCTTGTGATGTTGTAATACCTAGAAAGCTATGGGTAAATGATGTTATAACTTCTATAATACCGAACAGAATCATCAATAATGCAACAATTGTAAGGGTTAATGGGCGTTTATTATTTGAATCCATTTTTTTTATCCTCCTTTTTTTATGCGATTTTTTCTAATTTAAATATTATATATCAATTTTAATAGTTGTTAGATTTGTTAACAACTTAATTATGTATCCAATATTATATAGTGTTATGGATTATAGTAATTAGATAGGGAAACAACTAAATTAGGGGATTGATGAATATGGATGAAATTCCACAGGAACTTATTAAATCATTAATGGAGTTAGGACTTCTTGAATCTGAGGCTAAAATATACATAACATTGGTTATGATGAATAACTCAGAAGTTAAGAAACTCATCGAATTTTTAGGTATATCAAAACCTAATACATATGAAAGTCTTCGTTTATTAAAAGAGAAAGGACTTGTTGTTCTCATCAATACTCGGCCCATGACATATCAATCCACACCTCCAGATATTGGTCTCGATATGCTGTTACAAAATCATTTAAAGTTACAAGAAAAAGCTAAAAACAAAGCTAAAAAATTATTCACAACTTTAGATCATGAAAATTTTATAGAAAAATCCCCCGAGACATTATGGCATGTATTCGGTGGAAAAAGCATAAAATATAAGATCAACGACATGATTCAAAGTGCAACTACCAGCATATTCCTAGCATCATCCCCCCAATATCTAGAATATCTAGAAAACTTCGACGAAAAAAATTTAAAACTTGATATAATCAGTTTTTCGGACGAAATCGATGCAAAAGAGAAGTTAGAAAAAATTTTTAAAGATAAAAAAGGTAATTTTCAAATTGTACCGTACGAAGCCATGATTGGCGCAGCAATGACTGCAGTGCCTGAAGGTGAATTAATAACCTATAAAGAAGCCCTTTCAATGTTTGAATATGAAAATATGATGATGTTAATAACCGATGATTCTGAAGTCCTGTTCATACCACCGGTATCCCAAAACTCCATTTCAGCAGTTAATACCAAAAATAAAGCATTTATAATGATTATGAAAATCGAATTTGGATCAATACCACAAATGAACAACCAATAATTAAAGCTATTTCAATTAATTTAACATTTTATTGGTTGATATTATTTTTTAAAATATTTTTAACAATATCTATAGAGAAAGTACTTATGAATTCCATAATTTATTTCTTTTTTTAATAAAATATTATAATGTACTCCATATAATAGGATTTAATAAGCTGATAATTATAGATGATTCCTATATTTTTTTTATTACATTGATGTAGTCATAACTTACGCTTTTAAATTAAGATTTTCTTTAATTTAAGCCCTTATTCTAATTTAATATGCAAATAATCCTTATCCAACTCAACTTATAAGTTTTTTTGTCAATTAGCCTTCTATTTTAATCTCTAAGATACTATATATGGCTATTATTATTCCTTCCAGGTATTAAAAATTCTAGGGTAAATAAAATATTAGATATTTGATTTGCGAGTTTATACCCTTTTATTTCTTCTTATAAAAATACACCCCAAAAACCCTTTTAAAAAGCTCAAAAACACCGAAAATGAAGGTACAGTGTTTTGTATTCCATTCTAATTTTTTTATCTGCTATAAAGTAAGCTAGACCCAATAGAACCTATTTGAATCCTTTCTCAGTTGGTTAAGTCTTTAAATACCTAAATTTAATAATCTCAAAGTCCATATATGATATATAAGAAAAAATGTAAGGGAGTAATTTATGAAAAAAAACGATACTCAATCAACAGAAGATAAGCCTGCAAGTGGAGACTTACAGGGAAACCTACGTAACCATTCACGTTTCACCAAAGCAGGAAAAATACTGGCGGTTTTGTTTGGAGTTGGTTTCATTGTAGGATTTTTATTGACTCCTCTAGGATTTGAAACACGAACACCAGAAATACGGACACTGTGGTTTGCAGTGTTCTTCACTATTGTGGGATTGTTGATTCCCCTTGCAGGGATAGTTTTATTGTGGTTAAGAAAAACTAGATTCGCCGGTGTAGTAGCTGTAATTGAAGCTGTACTCATTTTCCTAATAGCACCCGCAGACCAAGCACTGTTCTTTTTCTCGGTCTCACCCCCTCCTGCAGTAACAATCGGTGAATTCGTATTGATCTTCGTGGGCATTGGTTACATGCTTTATGGACCAAAGGTCTACGATGAAAAATGAACAAATAAATTAAAATATTATTATTTTTTTTGGATTAGTGTAGTATTTATAGATAAATTCTAAATAGTTGAACAAAATATATATAAATTGACATAATTAGGGTTAATGATTAGTTTTTTAGATATTAATACAAATAATGGAAAAAATAGGATATAGTTTTTAATGTTTATAACAATAGCATAAATACTTATATTATATCTGATAAAAAATGATTTAATATACTTAAACAAAACCAATTTTTATGTTTGGGGTTATCGTAGGGATAGATGAACCCACAAAAATGTTTTGATTTTATATTATATTAATGCAGGGCCTGTAGCTCAGGATGGTAGAGCGCTCGGCTCTTAACCGAGTGGTCGCGGGTTCAATTCCCGTCGGGCCCGCTTCATTTTTTTATTTATCCTTTTAATATATTAAAATGAATTATGAATATTTTTTTTATGATAATTTTACAATACCTAACAGAGTAATAGTCAATTGGAGATTAAAAATATCTTCAATTAATTATATTCGTGAAAATAAATTATTTGATCTCTAAAACTATCATAAAATGTTGTTATGATTTTGAAAATAGAATACATTTGGAAGTTATTTAAAAAAAATAAGTATAAAATCTTATTAATATAAGATTTTAGTTTATGTGTGGGTTGTTGGTTTAGGTGTTTTTGGGATTATTTCTGTTGGGACTATGTTGGTGATTTTTTTCATTTTTGTGACTAGTCCGTCTTTACCTGTACCTATAAGTGCATTTTCAAGTACTTCGCTCATGTTTTTAACTGGTATAATCTGGATCTTATCCCTGTAACGTTCCTCAATAAGAACATCGTCCATGTTTGATTCGGGTATTATAACCTTTTTCATGCCAGATTGAACTGCTGCTTCAATTTTTCCTGTAACACCACCAATCGGCATAACATCACCCCTAACACTTAATGAACCAGTCATAGCCACTGATTGATCTACTGGTACGTTTTCTAGGGCAGATATAACTGCTGTTGCAATAGATACGCTTGCACTGTCACCTTCAATTCCTTCGTATGACTGTAAGAACTGTATGTGAATATCGTGATTTGAAATATCTGTACCTGTATTCTTTTTAATCAGTGCACTTACATTTTGAACCGCTTCTTTAGCAATTTCTCCAAGTTTACCCGTTGCAATAATCTTCCCTTCATCCTTACTTTGGGCAGGAGCTGCTTCTGCAGCTATTGGTAAAAGTATGCCACTTCTGTCACCAATTATAGCTAGTCCATTTACTATTCCAACTTTACGGCCTTCAGATTTAAAGACACTGTAAGTTTTTCTTTGGTCTATATATCTGTCTGCTATCTGTTGTTCGAGTGTTCTGGCAAGTTTTTTACCGGTTAAAACATGTTCAAGTGTTACGCTGTCTGCACCTTCACCCTTAGCTATGTCACCGGCTGCCCTTACAAGACCACCAAGATCTCTTAATTTAAGGGTTAATTCATCTTTTTTACCCGTCCTTCTCTGGGCTTCATGAATTATTTCTTCTACAGCTTCGCTGCTAAAGTGTGGTATNNACTTCTTGGGCTATGAACTGAACCAGTTTGTTCCTGTTTTCCATGGTGTCCTTCATTGAATCCTTCATGAAAACTTCGTATCCATAACCTCTTATCCTTGAACGTAATGCTATATGCATCCCTTTAAGCACTTGAAGATTTCCAGATGCAACAAGAACAAAATCACATGGAACTTCATTAGAACGTACCATTGCTCCACTGCTTGATTCACTCTGTCCTGTTATGGAGTATTTCTTTTCCTGCATAGCTGTTAACAGCTCTTGCTGGGTTTTCATTTGCATGGTACCTATTTCATCTATATAAAGTACTCCCTTATTGGATTTGTGTATCATTCCTGCTTCTACACGTTCATGGGCAGGGGTTCCGAGTCCACCTGACTGGTATGGGTCGTGTCTTACATCACCCAGCAGTGCACCTGCATGGGAACCTGTTGCATCTATAAATGGTGCTGTGTTCTTACTGTCGTTGTTTACCAGGAGTTTCGGCACCATTACACTGCTTCGTGGTTTCATTTGCATTATTATAAGAAGAACTATTCCTGCTGCTATAATAGCGTAGAGATATTGTTTTAATAAAAATCCAACTACCAGAATTGCTCCAATTATAGCAATCATGAACATATTCTTCTTTTCTTCCTGCGACTTTGCCTTAACCCTGTAGGTATTAACAACTTTTTTACCCTCACCTGCAGGCATGGCACCTATAAGTGGGTTGTTGTTGTCTTCTATGTTAGGATAAACAAGTATATCCTGAAGTTCTTCAGGCGGCAGTAGTTCTGCCATTCCCTTTGCAAGCATTGATTTACCGATACCCGGTTCTCCAATTAAAAGGACATTTCTCCTTTGTTTAGCTGCTTTTATTACAGTTTGTACTGCTTCTTCTTGACCTATGACCTGTTCTATTATCTTATCAGGGATTTCTATATCTCCAGATGATTTGTAACTCGTGACATCAGGTTTTTCTATAGATGAATTGGTTAAATTTGTCATAATTTTGAATCCTCCATAATTATATGTTATTGGCAAACTTTTCTTTAAGCATCCAATAAATTTTTTCTATATTTACTGGTTGATATTATAAAAACTTTTTTGTTTTCAACCCTATATAAATCTTCAATAAACATTTTTAACTTGTTATGAGGTTTAAACCAATATAATTTAGAATCTAATCCAATTATATCATATTCCTTCATGATATATGGGTTAAAATCTTTTAAATCGAACAATTCAGCATCCAGAGAATTTGCTACAATTTCAACAATATCCTTGGTGTCCCCTCGATGTATTGGTTTGTTAATTATTGCAGTTTCCATATTTTTTTAACCTGCTTTTTTCCCATATTATGTTTTTTTTTACTGTTCTGTACATTTAGAAATTTATACTCTTAAAAAAATTTAATTTATTTAGTGAAGCTTTAAAAGTTCATTAACTTCGTTAACTATTTCTTCATTAACTCTGGCAACTAAATATCTGCCATTTCTTTCTGTATATATTAATTCGGCGTTAGTTAATTCTTTAAGGTGATGAGAAATTGTAGGAGCTCCAATATTAAATGAATTGGTAATATCACTGATTAAACATCCGCAATTAGTTTTATAACTCGTTTCATGTTTTTTAACGATTTGTAAATATAATTCTAACCTGTTGGGGTTTGAGAGGGCTTTAAATACTTTAGCCATTTTTTTTGTTTTCATTGATTACTCCATGATCAAAATTCCACAATTCGATAAATATCGAAGTGATGGTATAATGTTGTTGAAAATGTATATAAATGTTTCTGTTAATTTCAATGAACACGTTAAAATAAATGAAAAACTTAATTTTTCATATTTTTTAAGATAATATCCACTTAGTTATTACCCTCTAATAGTACATATTTGATTTTAAATAAAGATGAATTTTTCTATTTTACATTATATCTCCCTTTAATTTAGCTGGATTAAATATCCTAATTTATGATCAATATAATTCAGTTTATGGAGTAGACTGATAGGCCTGATACCAAAATAATATATGTTAACACGTCAAGTATTACATATAATTTATGTTAATATCTGGGGGAAGGTTATGAAAAATCTCAGGGAATTATTATTATTTATAAGCGTTTTAGCGATATTTGGTATGTTTATGGGTTCTGTTTCAGCTGCAAGTTTAAATTTAACAGACGCTGAATTAGCCTCTTCTGGAGTTAAAAACTACACCGTTAGCACTGGTCATGTGCCCGGCTATGTTGATGTTTCAGGTAAAAATGTAACCACACCCTCATTTCTTAATATAATAACAACGTATACTGTAGAGCTTAATAAGAGTGTGAAAACACCAGTTAACATTACTAGTGTTGCTAAACCTGAAAGTCCTTCAGGATCTGCTACTGGTACCTTAACAAAATCGGAATATGTTACAATTGCAAATAATATCAAGAATTATATTACCCTACATAACACAGCACCGAATTACGCATCAAGCACCATTGGAAATATCAATTATGACTCCCTTGTTTATATCTATTCAAAAATAATGGATTATTACCTTAATTACAATATTTTACCCAACACCGTACTTGTAAGTAATATTAAAGGATTGGATTCTAAAGGTGTGGTAATCCAAAAACACAATCCACCCACAGTTTCTTCAACATCCCCAGCCAACAATGCTGCAGAAATATCGTTAACATCCCCCATCACCATCAAGTTCAGTGAAAATATCATAGCCGGAGTTAATTATTCAAAGATCTACGTTAAAAACTTAAACACCAGTAATATAGTTCCCATTACTAAAACAATATCACTTAACACTTTAACAATCAAACAGTCTCTTAACAGGTTATATAACGACGTCTATCAAGTATACATACCCGCAGGGGCTATTAAAGATGGATATCAGAATAATCTGGCCACAGCTTACACCTTCAAGTTCAGTACATCCCCATCCACTCAGGATTTAACAGTAACCAATATTGTTAGTCCTACAACAGCAGTTAAGGGATCTAAAATCATAGTTTCGAACACGGTTAAAAACTTGGGAAATACAGCTACAAATGGTTTCTGGGTAGCCTACTACCTAACAACCAGTACAACCAGTACAGATATCTATATCGGTGAGAGATATATCAGTTCCCTTGCATCCGGTGCTAGCAACCAACAAAACACCCAATTAACCATTCCTACAAATATTTCATCTAGTAACTATTATATAATGGTAAAAGCCGATAGCACAGGCCTGATAAAAGAATCCGATGAAAACAACAACATCATGTACAGCCCTGCAAAGATGGATATAATTAACCTAGTAACCACTTACAGACCCGTGTATATTACGAGCGACAACATTAACAACACATCAAAGGATAATACGAGAATTAACAACATAGTAGCTGCTCTACAACAATTAGGATTGTTTGCAGTAAACTATGGTTTAGGTCCAGATAAACATTTCAAGATACTAACAAATGTAACCATACCACAAAATGCTTTAATAGTCGATATATACGGTGGTTTTTGTGCAGGCACCATTTGGGAAATGAATCAATCTTATTATAAATATTATAAAGGTAACAGAACGGTATTTTCTATCTGGATTGATACACCAATAACATTGGATGATATACAATTTTTACCAAGGGCACAAGACGATAATTTCACACCACTCTACGGCAACTTTGGAGGATTCCCTGATTTTAACGACACAAATAACAATGGAATCTTTGAACCCGGATCAGGATGTGTGAATGGGGTAATATATCCCACAAAATTTTTAGAAGAAGATGGGCTTGACAATCCCGCTCTATTTTTGATAAATAATGGATATAATTATCTATCCTTAATAAATGAAGATATTAACACCATAGTTGATAGTATCCTACACGAAGCAACGAATCTTTAGTTTTTATAAACAACTTAAGACCCTATTATATCTTGAATATTTAAATAAATTAGTTATATCACTTTTTTTTCTTTAACATGTAAATGGAAATAATTAACATCCAAAGAAGTATTGAAGCCAAAAATATTCTTTCAATCAATCCAAATACATGGAACAAAATTACTGTAGATACTAAACTTATCACTGAAAATATGGATAATGGCAGTACATATCGGGTTATATCTTTAAATGTAGGGTCTGTCCTCATACGTATTGATAGTATTAAAATACCTAAACTACCCCCTATAAAAGCGGTAATTGCTATAACATCATGGATTGCACCATGTATTGTGGCAGGAGGTGTTAGATCGGTTGGGAAGAATGCAAGGATAAAACTTCCTATAGACCATACCCCCCCAATAACATTAACCCTGCTCTGTATCGAGATTTTTCCAAGTTAAATGTAATAAACAATCCTGTTATAAACAACGATGAAAATAGACCGCGAATTAAAAAATTAACCGCCATGATGTAGCCATATGGACCTACCGCTAAGTCACTCTCTGCGTGGGTAATAAAATTATAATGTGGAGGCAGTAGTTGGGCAATAATATCTAAAACAAGGTAGAGAACCACCCCTATTATTGTTAGAATGAAATAAATACGAGGATTATAGAATAATTTTTCCTTTGCTCCCTCAATATATTCTTCTGATTCATTTTTCCCATCCATAATTCCTCTCCTGAATTATTTTACCATAATATTAATAAGAATTCTAAATATTTTCATGATTTTTCGAATATCAAAATGTTTTGAATGTTCTTTTTTTTGTTGTTTACAATTTTTGTGTAACATTCTTTTATCTTTTATTATTAAATTTTTGATTTGTTTCTAGTTGATCATAAAATTTATCAATTAGGGTGTACAATAATGTAATTGGGTGAAAAAAGTTGATTTGACAAATTTTAAAATATGAAAAATATTTTAAATATGTAGTAAAAAGTGTGGAAACATAGAAAAAGAGGTTGATATTGTGATGGGAAAAGAGCACCATATGGGTGGAATGATGATGGGCGAAAAAATGATGGAAAACATGAGCAAAGAAGATATGATGGGCATGTATGCCATGAAATTGGATGAAAAAATTGAAATGATAGAACTCAAACTTAAATATCTAAAGAAAAAACGTGAAATGCTAAAATCCAAAATGTAAGTATTTCATCCAAAAGAATCATATGACTCGTTTATTCGAGTTATATCCTATTCTTTTTAAATTTATATTCAAAGACCTTTTTTTGTAGGTATAATAAATTATAATATTATTATAATGTCTTAATCTGACAAAATTCTTCTACTCATGGGTGCAGTTAATTTAGACGTATAAATCATTGAAACTCTTTTATTCTTTAAATCCTTTTAAAAATAGGTAAATTTATTATTTTCCAATATAATATATATCATTAATGAAATAGCAAAAAGAATTGTAAAAAATAACAATCCTCTATATATATCGTATTTAATATGTTTAAGCAGGATTTGGCATTTTTGTTTGGATAAAAATCTTTTCGAGAACCTAAGGTATAGCTATGGGATTATTTAAATCATATATGAATTTAAATGAATGAATTAAAAAGAGATGGTAATAATGGATGAAAAAAACAAACAAGCAGGTAGTGGAGGTCTGACGAATCGTGAATGGTGGCCTAATGAGTTGAATTTATACATCTTGCGTCAACATTGTTCGAAATCGAATCCATTGGACGAAAATTTTAATTATGCAAAAGAATTCAATGGTATCAACTTCAAGACTCTTAAGAAGGACCTCCATGAATTGATGACGAATTCACAGGACTGGTGGCCTGCAGATTTCGGCCATTATGGGCCTTTATTAATCCGTATGGCATGGCATAGTGCAGGTACGTATCGTATTGGCGATGGCCGTGGCGGTGCAGGTCATGGCAACCAGCGCTTTGCACCTTTAAATAGCTGGCCCGATAACGCCAATCTTGATAAGGCACGTCGACTTCTATGGCCTATTAAACAGAAATATGGCGAGAAAATTTCTTGGGCTGACCTGATGGTTTTATCGGGTAATGTCGCTCTGGAATCTATGGGTTTTAAGACCTTTGGTTTCGGTGGTGGTAGGGTGGATATTTGGGAACCTGAAAAGGAGATATATTGGGGTTCTGAAAGTAAATGGCTTGATGACAAACGTTATACGGGTGATCGAGAATTAGAAAACCCACTCGCCGCCGTTCAGATGGGTTTGATTTATGTAAACCCTGAAGGGCCGAACGGCGACCCTGATCCAATAGCTGCTGCAAAAGATATACGAGAGAGTTTTAGTCGTATGGCTATGAATGATGAAGAGACTGTGGCCCTTATTGCGGGTGGTCATGCCTTCGGTAAGACCCATGGGGCAGGTGATCCGTCACTGGTTGGTCCTGAGCCCGAAGCAGCAGGAATTGAAGAACAAGGCCTGGGTTGGAAGAACAGCTTCAAGTCGGGTAAAGGCAACGACACAACCACCGGTGGGCCTGAAGTTATATGGACCAACACCCCGACGAAGTGGGACAATAACTTCTTACGGATCCTATTCTCCTATGAATGGGAGCTGACAAAAAGTCCAGCAGGTGCATATCAATGGAAGCCAAAGGGTGATGCCGGTCACGATACTGTCCCCGATCCCCACGATCCTTCTAAGCGGCGTACACCAAATATGCTAACCACAGATCTATCTTTAAGGTTTGACCCTATCTATGAAAAGATAGCACGAAACTTTTATGAAAATCCTGAGGAGCTTTCCGACGCCTTCGCCCGTGCGTGGTTCAAACTTACACACCGTGACATGGGGCCAAAGACACGGTATCTCGGGCCCGAAGTACCAGATGAGGAGCTCATCTGGCAAGACCCCATTCCTCCAGTTGACCATGAACTGATCGATGAAATAGACATATCAACACTTAAGGATAAAATAATAGATTCTGGCCTTTCTATACCAGANNGGTGGTGCTAATGGTGCTCGCATACGTCTGACACCCCAGAAAGATTGGGAAGTAAACCAACCAGCACAATTAGCCAAAGTAATCGAGAAGTTAGAAAACATCCAGAGTAAATTTAACAAATCTCAAACAGGCAATAAAAAAGTTTCAATTGCTGATCTAATTGTTTTAGGTGGTTGTGCTGGTATTGAACAGTCTACAAAAAATGCAGACCATACTATAAAAGTACCATTTACACCAGGACGTATGGACGCCCTGCAAGAACAGACCGATGTAAATTCCTTTTCTGTACTCGAACCTAAAACAGACGGCTTTCGTAATTATCATAAGAACCTTAATTTCGTTAGGTCTGAAGATTTATTAGTGGACAAAGCTCAACTGCTTACATTGTCTGTTCCTGAAATGACTGTTCTTATTGGAGGCTTACGTGTAATGAATGCAAACTTTAAACAAAGTAAACATGGTGTTTTTACTGATAGGCCAGGAATGCTCACCAATGATTTCTTCGTGAATTTGCTTGATATGAGAACAGTATGGAATGCATCGTCTGAAGACGATAATATATTCGAGGGGCATGACAGGTCAACAGGTGAACTCAAGTGGACAGGAACTCGTGTAGATCTTATCTTTGGTTCAAACTCAGAACTCAGAGCAGTAGCAGAATTCTATGCATCTGAAGACTCCT
>PLTK01000064.1:29504-30780 GCA_003164415.1 Methanobacterium sp.
TTTCAACATTTATTTTCAATAACACTAACAAAATAACATTTTCCGGGTTTAATGCATTTATTAATTCTTAACAGATTTATTCCAACGTATAATAATGATATGGTTAACACCCTATCTTGGATCATTATTTTAATTGGTAGTCAAAAAATAGTCAAATATATATTTTATGAGATATAAAGAATATTGTGATGGCTAGGGGAGAAAATGTTTAGACCAAATTTTAGTTACAACGATAGTATAGTCAATAATTTGCTGGAAATTTACTCCATAAAGGAGTTTATTTCTAACGCCCCCATGGTAGTTGAGATGGAAGTTTCTTTAAAAAGAGATGCACTACTAAAATCTGTTCATCATTCAACAGCAATTGAAGGAAATCCCCTATCATTAAACCAGGTTGATAAACTTGCCAAGGGTATCGAAATAAACGCCCAAAAAAAAGCCAAACAGGAAGTTTTAAATTATTTAAAAGTGCTTGAAAACTTAGATAAATACTCTGAAAATGGTAAAATTACTGAAAAGAATATACTACAACTTCATGAAGATATAACTCATTACACGTTAGAGTACACATATCTTGAAGGTCAGTATAGAACCATACCCGTACATGTTGTTAATAATAAAGGAGAAACAGTTTATAAACCACCCCATGTGAATTTGATTCATACCGAGATGGAAAACTTCGTTGAATGGATCAATCATATTATAAAATTAAATCCAGTTATAGCTGCAGGAATAATCCATTATGAATTTGTGAGGATACATCCTTTTGTAGATGGTAATGGAAGAACAGGACGAAGCTTGGCAGCTCTTTTTCTTTACCTTAAAAACTTTGATGTTGATAGATTTTTTACCCTTGACGAATACTATGATAACGACAGACAATCATATTATGATGCCCTTAATTCGGTTGATTCAGAAACACAAGAGTTAACTAAATGGTTAGAATATTTTTTAGAGGGATTTAAAATTTCAATTACTGAAATTAAGGATCAAATATTGCTATTTTCACCTGAAAAGGTTGGAAAACAAAAAATTAGACTATCAAATAAATACATGAAAATACTGGAATATATAAATTCAAATGGGAGCATCACAAATTCTGATGTTCAAAAACTTCTAAATATTTCAAGACAAGGAGCTTATAAATATTTAAAATATTTAATGGATATAGATACAGTGGACAAGAAAGGAGGCAGTCGTTCAACCCACTATGTTTTAAAAAATACGGTACCTCCACAATTATAAATAAACAGTAGTCAAAAAAGTAGTCAAAAAA
>PLTK01000064.1:30800-33275 GCA_003164415.1 Methanobacterium sp.
AATATCCGGTTCATAATTTATATTATAAAAATATTTAAAATATTTAATTCTTATACAATAATCTTCAATAAATTCGAGGGATAAAGATGTTTAAGAACGATTTAAAAGAATATAAAGAATTACAAAAGGCTGAACTTCAAAAACATCTTGAAATATTAGACAAAGTTCATAAATTAGTTGATTCTATCTTTGAGAAATATGATATGCAACCTATGCACAGTGAAGATGTATCACCTCAAAACTCGTGGATTAAAGTGAGAATACATAATATTGCCAAATTTGAACTTCCAACCGAATTAATAAATGATCTTACCAAAGAGATGGATTCCGAAAAGAGTTTAGTGACCATACTAGATGGGAAACTTGAATTAACTTTTAGTTATTAACAACAGATAACTGTAAATAAAATTTTTTACTATCTATAATTTTTTTTGTTAAAACAACTCTATAGGGTGATAAAAATTTCAGAAAATAAAATAGAAAAAATTGGTGAAAGTTTAAAACGTGCGGGCATGTTAAATACAGAACCATTAGCAGTTTATGGTTCTGATAAAATCCCCGATGGAGCTGTTCCCATATGCTCAATTGATCGCTGTATTGCCAAGAGCATACTTAAATCTTCTGTTGATAATGACATACCTGCACTTTATATGGGTAAAGATACAGCTAAAGGATGTTGTCCTGCTGCATTAACCTATTTAGGATTTATTAAACCGCCAAAATTTATAAAATATATTGTGTCGACTGGAAACGAGAAATTTTTTGGCGGAAAATCAGAGTATTTAAAGGCAAATCCAGAGATTGTTGAAGAATTTTTAGAATCCCTCGGAGAAATAAAAAAACTGAATAAATATATAGTCATACAAAAATGTCAGGATGTAGAAGAAGATGTTGATATCAAGTCGGTTCTTTGTTTTGGAAAAGGTGAACAAATAAGAAATTTAACTAGTCTTATACATTTTAGAACAACAAACCCTTTTCATACTGTTAGCATGCCTATGGGACCTGCTTGTGCAACTTTTATCACTTATCCTGCTAGATTAGCCGAAAAAACACCTGAAGATATGGTATTTGTTGGTCCTGTTGATCCAACAGGAAATAATTGGTTTCCGGAAGATCATATGGCAATGGGTATTCCAATAGATATTGCCATTAAAATGGATGAAGATTTGGAAAAATCATTTATTATAAAAAGACCAGATGTGGCATATCCAAAAGTAAGATACGAAATAAAGAAGTGATAACAAGCCACTGAGTGGTTACTTCTTTATAATTTAAATTAATGGGTTATCATACCCAAAAAAAATTGGCAACTGGCACACTATGAAAGGGTTAAAAAAATAGTATAGATATTTGAATATCATTTATTTCGTATTCAAATAGTTGGCTAATTTGTTAAAAGATTCTTTCCAGCCTGCTTCAGCTAAATCTCTGTTTTTACGATCGGGAAAGCCCTGATGTTGTAGTGTTAATCTGGTTTTTCCATTATCTTCCTCGAATGTCACAACAATATTTAATTCTAAAGGCCAATCACCATCCATTCCATAATGTGAGGCAGAAACAATATTACCATCGGCATCTGCAAAACTATCTGTTGAAACTATCCTTTTCATAGGCACGATTTCTTTATAAACTCCAGTACTCCAAACCTCTTCACCTTCAGGAGATCTCATGCTGTTGAGAAAGGAACCCCCTTCTTTTAGATCTATCTTTACAACTGGTGTTGTGAAGTTATTTGGACCCCACCATTTCATTAAACTCTCGGGTTCGGTCCAAGCCTTCCAAACTTTATTTAAGGGTGCATTGAAAATTTGGGTGATATATACCATGGTTATTTCTATCATGCCAAATTCATTACCTTCTGTATCTTGGAACAATCCATTAAATCCCATACCCGGTATTGGCATCTTTCCAGTCAACATTTTACCGCCTTTTCCTTCAATTTTCTCAGCAAATTCCTCTATTGAATAAACACTAATTGTATCTCTAACCATATCACCATTCTTTTTGGGCATGATAGCCCCATTAATACCGGGTTCATCATCAGGACCAGTAGATACTAACCAGTAATCTCTATGCTCCCATTTTTCGATTTTCCATCCAAATACATCTTCATAAAATTTTATAGCCCTCTCTGGATTATCTGCTGGTATCTCAAAATGTATGACCTTAGACATATTTTCAACTCCATTTTTTTTAAAAGCATAGACAAATATCGGTTGAACCAATCAAATGTAAATCCCTAAAGCTCATCAATAACATTATTATATTATACTTTGAGATTAATAATTTTTTAAGAAAAACTTGAATATGGAATTAATCTATTGTAAAACCCATAATCTTCCAGGATATATGTTAAATTTGATAATTGGTCTCTTAAATATAATTTATAAGATAAAGACAAAAAATTGGAATGAAATTAATAAATCCACCATTTATATGTTTATGATTGTAAATAAATCTTTAAATAAAAAC
>PLTK01000064.1:33328-40025 GCA_003164415.1 Methanobacterium sp.
ATTTTTTATGATTGTAACAAAAACGGCTTAACCAAAAAAAAATTACGGACTTTATCGAGTTATCCTCCCTCTAAAAGGGATGGAACGAATCGATACCATCAGTAATACTTATATGATTCTAAAGTATTATATATCTACAAGATATAAGGTTGACTAGGATAGCATTGTGTAGGGATTTAGAATATCTAAATTAAAAAATAATGGATTTGATGATTTATGGAATACTGGAAATCAACCGAAAACCAAAAGAATATAGAAGAACTCTTAAAAGAGGTAAATAATAGTAAATTAGAAGAATTAGAAATATTACTGCTTCAAATACAGGGTAAAATTGATAGATCACAAAAGGAAAATAAGGATCTTTTAAGTGCAAAAACTATGATTACTAGCAGATTAGCTTCAAGAAGAAGTAAATAATAATTCACTATTTAAATAGAAAATATAAAACATTGTTAATACTATTCTATTTTCGATTCAATTTGATTAAGGATTTATCTATTATATCTTTATCACAATATTTTTATTAAAAGTTATCAATACTATAATGTATTAAGTTGTAATAGCGATATTTAGGCCGAATAGGTTTTTGATTTTCTAATAAAAAGGAGTTGAAAAATATTATGTCAAATGTAGATTTCGTTGCTGAATCTGGGACACAAACAACTGTCATCACCCAAATATTTGATGCACCCCGTGATCTTGTATGGAAAATTTATATAGATCCAAAATTATTATCTAAGTGGTGGGGTCCTAAAATACTTAAAACTAGGGTAGAAAAGATGGAAGTTAAAACTGGTGGTTCCTGGAGAGTAGTACAAAACGATACTGAAGGTAATGAATTTGCTTTCCATGGTGTGTACCATGATGTACAACCCTATAATTTAACACGTACAATGGAATGGGAAGGTATGCCCGGACATGTGTTGCTTGAAACAGTGAAAATGGAAGAAATGGATGGTAAAACCAAGGTAACAGATATTAATGTTTTCCACTCTGTTGAAGATAGAGACGGAATGGTTGAAACCGGCATGAAAGGAGGGGTAGATGAGTCGTATGATCGTTTTGTTGAACTGTTAAAAGAGTTTCAAAAAAAATCATAGGACTAAACATTTACTCTGAATATTAGTAGATTCTTTTTTAATTCTTTTTTTGAATAATAGTCACTAAATTAACATATCCAATTTGATTAAAAGAGATGATAACTAAAATATATTGATATAACTTTTAGGAGGAGATTTGTAATCTTTGATTCTATATTTAAAATAAAAAGAATAGTCCTGAAGTTATTAACTTCAGGAATCATGAGAGTCGGTTGTTCGGAGGCGGTTGACAAACATGATATTTACAAAACAATAATTTTTATTTAATCATTGTTCGTATTATTACATTCTATTTCATAATATATATAATTGATCCTCCACATTCATTCTAATTCAAACTATCCCATCTTAAAACTTTTAAAAATATTATGTGATAAATATGATTATAGCCCTAATATTGTTTAGTTTTGTTAATACCGTCTGTTTTTGTATTATAGTAATCAAAGTTGTTTGAAAATAGATAAAAAGCTGGAATATTTAACATGTATCTTTTGATTAAAATCGTTTTTATAGTTATTTTAGTTATACTAATTTGATATGGCTCATTTTCATTATTTATTTTTTTTCTCAATACTTTCTATATATTTTCTAAAGTGTATTTAGTAAAATTTAAGTATTAACATCCTATATTAATATTTTAGGAGTCATTACTTAAGGTCAATTTGGGGGATTTAAAATTTATTGGGAGTAAAAATATGAAAAAATGGATCTCAATAATTGCATTAATCTTGGTGGTTGTGGCTGCTTCGGGTTGTACAGCACAATCATCAGCTAAAACATACACTGGTAATAATATAAGTTTCCAATATCCGGGAAACTGGAGTACTGATTATAATAGTAGCTTACAAAACTTAGGTAGTGAAGGTGATGTGTTAGTTACATTAGGAAAAGATAATTCTGGTATGGCCGTTGCAAAAGCAGATACAGGATCATCTAATATATCAGCATCAACATTAGCATCTGAATTTAAAACAATAATACAATCCAAATATCAATACATTTCAAATAAAACAGTAACTGTAGACAGTATTAATGGCACACAACTTGTAATAAAAGACAGCTCCAATGGGGACTACGGTTCACTCACGTTCCTAAATAAAAACAATTCAATCTATATTATAATGATTTCAACACCAGACAACAACCAGCAAACAATTAACATGATACTCAATAGTTTTAAATTCCAATAAACTTCCTATCTACATTATTTTTATTTATAATTGGAGAAAACCCGTATATTTGTAAATTAAGAATGATTTAATAAAAAGTCAAGATTGCTCATAATATTAAATAATATTAATATCCTAATATTATTTATAATCGGGATGTTGTGTATAAAAGTTTGGGGTGGTGGAGTATTTATGGAAAAAAATAGCTTTTGTAGGCGTAACATGAAATATGGGAAGAATAGTTTGATGTTGGCTATTGCACTAATTGGGCTTGTGCTTATTTTTGCCTATAGTATGGGTAACGTTGCAGCAGCAAATACTATTTATGTTAATGGTTCATCTGGAAATGATAATTGGACTGGTTTAAATTCAACATACATTGGCGGTTTAAACGGACCTAAAGCCTCAATTAAAAACGCTACTGACACAGTCACATCAGGTGGAACATTAAGTATAGCTAATGGAGTGTACACTGGGGCTAAAAATAATAATATTACCATTAGCAAAACCATGACCATAAAAGGACAAAGTAAAACCAGTACAATAATACAAGACACCATTGGTACTTACATATTCCATATCAATAATGGAATAAAAGTCAATATCAACGATTTAACGCTAACACAGGGAACCAACACAAATGGAAATGGTGGTGCTATCAATAATGATGGTACTCTCACAGTGAATAATAGTAAATTTACAGGTAACACTGCAAATTATGGCGGTGCCATATACAATGATTTTAATTTGACTGTAAATAACAGCACATTCACAAATAACACCGCACCTAACAATGATGGTGGAGCTATTGAAAATGATGGAGCTAGTTTAACTGTGAATAACTGTACTTTCACAAATAATACCGCTTTGTATGGTGGTGCTATCGAAATTGATGGTAATTTGAGTAGTGTGATTGTAAATAGCAGTACTTTTACAGGCAACAGTGCACCTGATGGTTATGGCGGTGCCGTCCATAATTATGGCATATTAATAATAAATAACAGTACTTTTACAAATAACTTAGCATATTCGGGTGGTGCTATCTACAATGATTTTACTACCGCTGTTTTTACTACTACTATGATTATAAATAAGAGTATTTTCACTGGAAACAGTGCAACATATGGTGGTGCTATCAACAATTGGGGTAATATGACCATAAATAGCGGTATTTTCACTAAAAACATTGTAACTGATGATTATGGTGGTGCTATCGAAGATGGGGGTACTGCAACTGTAAATAACAGCTCATTTACAGATAACACCGCACCTAACAATGATGGTGGAGCTATCGAAGATGATGGTATTTTAACTGTGAAAGGTAGTACCTTCAAAAATAATACTTCAGAAAGTGGTGGTGCAATCCAGAATAATAGTTTGTGTACCGTGATCGGTTGTACGTTTGCAAGTAATAGAGCAACAAGTGGTGGTGCTATTGGAAATAATGATATTTTAAGGGTGAATAACACTACGTTCATATACAATAGTGCAAATGAGGGTGGTGCTATCTATAATAGTGGTGCTTTGACCATGATTAGCAATGTTGTTACAGGTAACAACGCTAACCAGGGTGGTGCTATCTATAATAGTGGTAGTAATGTCAGTGTTAATTACAATCAGATCTATGGAAACGGTGGTGCTATTTACAATACAGGTACAATGAATGCTACCCATAACTGGTGGGGATCCAATAACGGTCCATCAACTAATGAGATTTATGGTAAAGTAACTGTAACACCATGGATGGTTACACCTACAGTAACATCAATAAATCCTAAAAACGGTGCAGTTAAGGTTCCAACCAACCAAGCCATAACAATAAAATTCAATGAAACCATAAAACCCGGAAACAAAGATATTGTCTTTATAAACAGTTCAGGAAAATCATTAGCCATGAAAATAACCCTCAACGGCAATACTCTAATAATAAAACCCACAAAAATATTGAGTAAAGGAACTAAATACACCATAACATTACATAGTGGTAGTGTAACCGATTTAGCAGGAGACCCTCTGAAAGTCTGCAGTTACAGTTTCACAACAACATAAAAATAGATAAAAAATAATTTACCTTTTTTCTCTTTTTTTAGATTAAGCAATTCATCAAAAAATAAGAATTAATATTCCAATAATAAAAAAAATAGTATTATTTTATCAAGTTTTTGATGCTTTCGTGTGGTTTATTGGTGTATAAACCTCCATGATAGGTTATAATATTTTTCACATCAAATTTAAGAAGTTTGTTAAGGGAATCCAATGCAATTTCATAATCACCATCTTGTAAAATCTCTTTTTTGGGTCCCATTAACTTTCCATCCATGACGTTCATTGCATCGCCAACAATGAGGGTTTTACTATTCTTATGGTAGAGACATAGATGTCCTGGTGTATGTCCTGGTGTGTGGATAACTGTTATTCCACCACAAAATGGTAATTCCTGGTCGTCTGAAAGTGTGGTTTCAACATCTACTGGTGTGAAGTTTTTAAACATCTGTTTGACCATTTCTTGTCTATCTTCTGGCATGGAATTTAGGAAATTTGAGTTCAACCGTACCAGAGGCTTTTCACCCTGGATGTAGGGTTTATCATCTTCGTGTGCAAATACTTCGATCTTGTTTTTTGATGCTTCTAAAATTTCAGGAAGACCTCCAAAATGATCAAGGTCCTGATGTGTGATTATAATTTTATTTATATTCTCAAAATGAATACCTTCATTAATACATGCATCTCTAATGGTATCGTATTGTCCGCTGTAACCTGCATCTACCATTATCATGTTTTCATCATCCCACATAACAGTGGGATGTATAAACATTCCCGGTATATTGGATGATACTTCAAGCATCATAATTCCATTTTCTATTTTCATTACTGCCCCTCCATATAATTTATAGATATTTTTTACAATCTTAAATATTTGAGTTTGAAATTTTGTTCTATTCCGTGAATTATTAAGTTTATAAAGATATATATAACTTAATCTAATTGGGGATAAAGTTAGGATTGAATTAAAAATGTTTATAAAATTTAAATAAACAATTATAAAAAAGGTTTGTGGGTGATCTGATGGTAGCTGATACAACAACAATTTTAGACTTAGTTTTTGGATTTATAATCTTATTTTTAGGATTATGGGTTTATAAAATTAAACAATATGCTTTGGCACTGTATTTAGCCCTTGCATTCGGTATATTTGCAGTTTCATATCTTGAAATCCTCTTAGGAGTTTCATCTTCAGATATTTCTGTAATATTTCTGAGAGTATTGGCATCTCTGGTTATAATATATGCATTAATTAGAGAAGCATTGGTAAAATAATAAAAATAATTTAGTTAAAATAGGAGAAAAAAAGAACTTTCTGTCCCGGAATTTAGAAAAAATTAAGATATTAATTAATTTTATTTTTCGAGTTTAGATCTTCTGACAGCCGGGACAATTATAGCCAGATGTAGTAGGATTACCGCAAGTATGGATAATAATGTAATTATTAAGGGCACATTTACCAAACTGTAGAATAACCATAAAGTATAAACTGCTACTGGAATACCCAACACAAGACTCACAAAAAGACCAGGATTGTACTTACGTTTTACAACAGCTCCAATTACATGAGTTAAACTATTAAAAACTGCAAAAAATGGAATCCATAAACCAAAAAATAGATTTATATAAGATAAAGAAGCAAATATCGGCATCAAAACCCAGATAATTGGTACATTTATCCAGAAAATATTAGTATCATTTAATGGATATTCTCCAACTTTAACGTTGAAAATTTCTCTATTAACAAATTTCTTGAAGCCACCAGGCCAGGAATGTTCTTCAAACTGATGTAATAAATAAATTGGAATTTGAATCCATATTAAAAACAGAAGGATATTATTGGTTTTAACAGCTAACAAAATAATAACAACAACAATTATCGATAAGATAATACAAAGTCTAGCCCAATTTTTATACAACCAATTAACCATAATCTGACCTCCAAATAAACAAATATAATATCTTCATAATATATAATTATATTTACCTCATTTTTGTCAATTAAAATAAAAATAAAAAAAAATTATAATTTTTAGTAAAATAAATTAATGTTAAATATGTTGGATGTAAAATATTGGCATTAGGAAAGTATGGACCAAAATAGGAGCCTGATTTATATGGAAGAATATGAGATGAAAATTTTAAAATTAGTTAATAAAGCTAACGCACCAATATCTGAAAAAGACCTTGCAGAAAAATTAAAAATTAAATGCCCTATTCTAAGATCCTGTATTATAGACCTAAGACATAAAAGACATATCAAATATGGTGGATCAAGCGCTAATGGCCACTTTATAGAGCTTACCCGTGAAGGAAAAGAATTAATAGAAAAAATTTAAAATCAAAGAATTTAGATTTTTTTTCTTCTTATTTTTTTAATAGAAC
>PLTK01000226.1 GCA_003164415.1 Methanobacterium sp.
TGGGTGATAGGGTACGTTCAACAGTTTCTGGTGCAAGTGAAAAAATATCTGGAACTGGTGTCAGTGAAAGAGTTTCTGGAGTAAGTGAAAAATTGAAGGGATCTGTTAATGTTTCAACGAATACCGATACACTTTCAAATAAGATTGACCTATTTTTAGATGAAAAAAGTGATCAGCTAATAAAAGATTGGGAACTTGCAACACAAGATGATATTTTAGACATTGAAAAACGTTACACCCAAGTATCACATGATATGGGTCAGCTTGAAAGCAATTTTAACGAGTTTCGAGGATCAACAAATAAAAAACTCAAAAAAATAGAGGAAAGACTCGATAAATTAGAGAAAATTGAATAACAACACAGTTCATCATATTAAAGAATATGATACGCTTATTTTTTTTTTTAGATTAAATTCTTTTTAAAAAACATTTAAGGTTATAAATCTAAATTATAGAAGTCCAAATCTCAGTAAAACTTGCTATTCCATATAATAATGGCTGAAATAGAGAAACAATCCATATATATTCTCAACCAATAAATTATTCAGACTAGTTTAGTGTTTTTAGATGATATAACTGAGATTATTCATATCATATTTCTGAAAATTTCTGTTCCCTTGGTAAAATTTAAAACCAGCCTAAAACTAAAAAATTAATATGATCAGAGTATATTCATAGAAATCATTTTATATCTATATAGATTTGAATAAGAAATATAAATTTAGACTGGATTAAATTGGAAAAAACAATTAATGGAGTGAATTTAATGAATCCTGTATCTGTGGATGATCTTGATACTTTATCAAAGATATTTATTGGACATTTATTGAAGGGTGAGTTTAGTAAAGCAACCATCCAATTTGATGATCGGATGAAAAAAAGTATAAGCGAAACTAAATTACAACAATCATGGGAAGATATTACATCTGAATCCGGAACTCTTTTACAATTAACACCCACACGCTCATCAGATACAGATACCTATAAGATCATCGTGATAAAATGTAGGTTTCAAAGATTTGATGTCGATGTACAGTTAGTATTCAATCAACAAAGTGAAATCAGCGGTCTAAATTTTACACCAATCAAAAATAGTTATAAACCCCCAGTATACGTTAATAAATCCTCCTTCAGGGATGTGGATGTGGAAGTAGGTGAAGGTAAATGGGCATTACCCGGAACATTATCAATACCTGAAGGTTCGGATAAATTTTCAGGTGTGATTTTGGTTCATGGTTCAGGACCCAATGATAAGGATGAATCAATAGGACCCAATAAAATATTTCGCGATTTAGCATGGGGTTTAGCTTCACAAGGTATCTGCGTCTTAAGATACGATAAAATGACATTTAAATATGGTAAACAACTAACTCCCGAAATGATTGAGAAGTTGACCGTGAAGGAGGAGGTTATAGACGACGCTCTTACTGCACTTAAATTAATCCGTAAAACCGACAATATTGATACTAAATGTATCTTTTTATTGGGACACAGCTTAGGAGCAACTGTTGCACCACGCATTGGTTTGGAAGATCACGACCTTGCAGGCCTCATAATAATGGCTGGATTGACTAGATCTCTAGAAGATACACTCCTAGATCAATATACCTACATTTATAATCTAAACGGAACGATCACAGAACAACAAAAGGTAGAACTTCAAAGCTTGAAGGAAAAAGTAGACAAATTAAAGGATCCAGAATATAAAGATAAAATTGCCTCCCAAGATTTACCATTAGGTGTTCCAATAGCATATTGGCGTGATTTACAGGATAATATGCCCTTAGATGTGGTGAAAAAAATAGATTTGCCCATGTTAATACTCCAAGGAGAACGAGATTATCAGGTCTTAACATCAGTAGATTTCATAGGATGGAAAACAACTTTAAAAGAAAGAACTAATGTTAATTTTAAACTATTCCCTGACTTAAATCACCTATTCATAAAAGGAAAGGGCAAATCTACTCCTGAAGAATACACAATTGAAGGTCATGTAGATGAAGAAGTTATTACAACAATAGCACAATTTATAAAAGATTCTAAATCATAAGAACCCCTAAATTCATGATTACAATCCAATGGATATTCCCATATTTATATTAAAATATTTTTTTTAGAAAATTTCATTAATAATTCTAGATATAAATATAGTTTAGATAATGTTTGATCAAAAAAATAGATTTTGGAGGATAGAACATGGACACCAACAATAATTTATTGGAAGCATTTGCAGGTGAATCACAGGCAAACAGGAAATATCTAGCTTTTGCAAAGAAAGCTGATGAAGAGGGATTATTCCAAATTGGAAGATTATTCCGAGCTGCTGCTGCAGCAGAAACTGTTCATGCACATAACCATCTTACAGTTTTAAAAGGGGTAAAAAGCACCAAGGAAAATCTTAAAGAAGCAATTGCCGGTGAAGTAGAAGAATTCACTGAAATGTATCCAATTTTTTTGAAAGTAGCAGAAGAAGAAAAAAATAAAGAAGCATACTGGACGTTTGATGTTGCCAATCAAGTGGAAGAAATCCATGCAGGACTTTATCAAAAAGCATTGGATTCAATTGGTAAAAATATAGAGGTTACATACTATGTTTGTAACTTCTGTGGAAATACCGTTGAGAAAGATGCACCAGACATCTGTCCAATTTGCGGAGCACCAAAATCTGAATTTAAAAAAATAGATTGAAATTTAAATTTATCACATATTTTTTTTAAAAAAATTGATCGATCTTTTTCTTTTAAGATTTTTAAAAGTAAAAATAGCAGGGTAAACATGAAATGCCTACAAAATACGGGGAATCAATTCCACTATTGTGCAGTATTTTCTAATTATTTTGTA
>PLTK01000202.1 GCA_003164415.1 Methanobacterium sp.
CATTAGCGTGATGCCAGTCAACATATGTTTCATAATCTATAAATAGATACTTTGTGTTGACACTATTTATACTAGTCTGTTGATATTTGACATTATTTTTGTGAGCTGTATTGTATTTCACGACAGTTTGATATGCATTATTTTTAAAAGCATAAATTTGATACTGCGTGTCTACAAATAGTTTCTGTTTGAACTCAAATGCCGTGATGGGTGCATAGTGCTCATCGTATTGATCGTATAATATATATTTATTGGATCCCTTTACTCGATGAAAGTATGGTACTTCGACATCATCAATTGTGATCTGTCTCAACACCTTCAATCTACCTTCAACTTCTGCTTCGAAACTATCTCTTTCCATGACAGAAGGATTAACTTTTATGTTGTTGCCTATTACATTCACATCAGGTATTTCGTCTTTAACGAAATCTATAAAATTTGTCATTTCATAACCTTTTTTGGCTTCATAGTCGTCAAGAGTGAATTTCGGGTTGAAATGATGAATGGCTCGGTACCCACAAAGATCGTCTTTACTGTTATCATCGACTATCGGAAAGAACACATCTCTATCACTACTAAGATTTCCGAATCCTTTAAAATCGCCGATAAACCGTACATCAAATTTGTTAGGTACCAACAAATCATTATCCTCATCTAGTTGATCAGATCCGGTGCCATCATTTCTTTTTAGCGCACCTGATTTCAACTGGTTATAAAAATGGTTAAAAACATTTTTACTAGCGAATTCGTTGGATGTCAACGTGATACGGCGACTGTACTTGCCACTATGTTTGTCCTGGTACCATAACACAACTCCTGTGAGAAATACATTTGGTGGTATCTTAGTTTTAATCAATTGAACCGAATCATACAATTCATCTAGATTGCTATCTGTCGTGAAGAAACGGATCTCAAAATACTGTTTCACACCTTGGACGACAGTATATGACATAGTTTTGTCCGGGAAATTCAAGAAATAATCCTGTCCCTCTTTTAGTTTATCGAACTCAATGTTTACTAGCTCGGATTTCTTTTTTCCACTTAAAGGAATTTTCTTGACGTCACCAATTTGGACTGTCTTTTTCAGTTGCTGCACTGTTTTTTTGTATAATGTTAACTTGGATTGTAGTTCGCCTTTGGACATTTTAGTACGTCCCTTGATATTCTTTTTTTTGGCTAATACTAATAATTCTGCCTTGTTCATTTGAACAAGCTGTTTTTTAGAACTTTTCGGCATAGATACATATATATCAGATATTAATTGGTGATCTTTTATATAGTTTATTGCAAAATTTAAAGTCATCATTTAATAAGTTATCAATTTTATTATCAATTTTTTCTAGACTATAGCTAATTTATTATTTGCAAATAAGCTATATAAAAGATCGCAGAATTTGCAAACAAAAAACTGCAATTAAACTATATAAAAGATCATAATTTATATCTAAATACATATTATATACTAATGAATAAGATTAAGACAATAGGCCTTTTTTACTGTAAAGAATGTGAGCAGGACAAACCGCTTATGAATTTTTATAAATTAGATCCAGCTAATAATGATGTGATTGTACTTTTTAACACTTGCGATTCATGCCGATTGCTCAAGACCACATTAGAATCAAAGCAATGCTCTATTTGTAATGAAACCAAATTGCTAAATCATTTCTATAAAACGAATAAATCAGGAACGACACATAGGAAAGAATGTCAGGAGTGTTACTATAATAAATTTAAAAAAGCACCTAAAGGGATGAAGTATAAAGAAAACTCCGTGGTTTCGGCAAAAACTCTTGATTATGATAGTCCAGAGGAATATCGTCGTTCCTATTATAAGTCATACTACCAAAAAAAGAAACAGGAAGCCATTTCGACTAATTAAAATATCTTGATCTAGATATTTTAATAAAAATAACTTTTAAAGAAAGTATCTTGGTTTATCTCTGATTTGTTATCATTCTGATTACCATATAATGAATCTATTCCGCTAGTTGTATCATTAACGGTATCAATTTCTGAAAAGGATACTATTTTGTTTTCGTTGAACTCATATGCCTGTGTTAACGATTCGGGTATCACCTTGTTATTTTTGATGTATAATTTCATTGCGCTTTTTAGTACCTTCCGTTTATAGTCATACATTTCAAGCATTTTGGTTACATCATTTCTGTTTTTGTACTTTATCAATTTATTCGTTGCGTCTTTAATATATTTATGAAGTTTCTCTAGTTTGCCATCAAACTCGTCGTCAGAGTCACTTTTTTGGATGATTTTGGCTGTCGACTTGCTTGTGACTCGCTGAGCGGGTACCATTTCGTAAAGCTTTGAAACTTCAGAAGGTTTTGTGCCGGTCTGTGGCATGTCATTATGCTCCTGAGAAGAGCAATCTTCGAAATTTGTGAATTCGTTGATGATTTCATCAACAACTGGCGATTTATTGATAACTACATCATTATCCAAAATTATACGTTTAGTCACAACTTCGATGTCAACAGGTTTTAATAACTCTTTGGTGGCTAAAACATCTTTAACTCCAGGTAGAGCTGACTCATTGAACCATCCGCAAGTCTGATGTTCTGATGAATTAATAATAGGTTCAATCATTATTCCTTTATTAGTATCAGTTTCGAGTAGCTTTGGCACGGCTAAAGTAACAACTTTCTTTTTTTTAGGTTTCTGTGT
>PLTK01000028.1 GCA_003164415.1 Methanobacterium sp.
TTGATTGTTAAAAATATTACAGCACTTTCCACGGGTGTAAAAGGGAAAATCATAACCGTGGCAAATTCGATTAAAAACCAGGGAAATACCGCCACTATGGGTTTCTATGTATATTACTACCTTAAAAACACCCCATCAAGTACAGCTTATTATATTGGACAGCGATACATCACAAGCCTGGCAGCAGGTGCAACCAACACCCAAAACACCCAACTAACACTACCCACAACCATAACAAGCACCAACTACTACATAATGGCATATGCAGATTATACCAACCTAATAAAAGAATCAAATGAAACCAACAACTACAACTACAGCAAAACAAAAATTAATATTCTATTCACTGGCCGTCCTGTTTATATTACCAGCGACAACATCGACAAATACACCTCAAATGATATTGCTAGAATAAACAAAATAGGTATCAGGTTCACAATCACTTGGATTATACGCTGTTAACTATGGTTTAGGTCCAAACGAACATAGTAATATTCTTTTAATAGCACAATACCAAAAAACGCACTAATAGTTAATATATATGGTGGGGTATGTGCCGGCACCATATTGGATATGACCCAAAGTTGGTATAAATATTATCTGGGTAACAGGAGTGTATTCTCAATCTGGATCAATACCACCATAAATATAAATAATATAACATTTTTACAGCGGGCTTACGATGATAACTTCACATCAATATACGGCACACCATGAGGGTTCCCAAATTTCCTAGATACGAATCATGATGGAATATTTGAACCTGGAGCAGGGTATAACAATCAAACAAAAATAATATATCCCAAGAATTTTACTGAAGAAGATGGAATATTAAACCCCGGAGCATTAATGAAAGAAAATGGTTACAGTTGTCTATATCAAGAAAATGGAGACATTCAAACCATAATAAACGCAATATACAATTATTTAAGGTCAATAAAATAAAAAAAATGGAAGGTTATTAATCCCATTTATCCTTTGAGATAATTTCTTCTATAGTTTTCCTTGGTCTGGCATCTGGATCTTCATCAGGGTATCCTAAGGTTATCATACCAACTATTCTTATATTTTCAGGTATTTTAAGCACATTTCTAACTAATTTTTCGTCGTAGGCGCCTAACCAACATGTGCCCAGTTCCAGTTCGGTTGCTTGAAGAATCATAAACGACAACGCTATTGAAAGATCTACTGTGTAAGCATATTGTCCGCATGGCATGATTCTTTCTGACTCGGTTGAACATGCTGCAATTAAAACAGGAGCTTCTTCCACAAATTTCTGACCCATACATGCATCAACAAGTTTTATTCTGGTGTCTTTGTCTTTAACAACCACAAATTTCCATTCCTGACGGTTGGCTGCTGATGGGGAAATTCTTGCAGATTCCAAGATTTTATCCAACTTGTCATCTTCCACTTCTTTATCTTTATATTTTCTTATACTTCTTCGAACTTCTATTGCTTCTGAAACATCCATAACATACTCCTCCATAATTTTTTTTTAATTTATTTTAATTAGTAATTATTATATAATCTTCAAATTCCATTTAAACGAACAACTTCATTTAATGGTCTTCTGTTGCTTCTAAATGTATTTTGTGAACTTTCATTATCTTTATAACCCAATGCAATTCCAAGTACTATACATAATTCGTCTGAAATTTCAATTTCTTTCCTTATGATCTTTGGATAGGCAACTAGATTTACTGCAGGTGCTGAATCAATACCATATTCTTGAGCTGCCAGCATGATGCTCTGTGAGAGGGATCCTAAATCAAACATTGACCATTCAGAGAGTGTTTCATGCATGCACAGATATATTACAATGGGCGCTCCAAATAATTTGAAATTTAGTTTCCAAGAAGCTTCTATTGCATCTTTATCCTCCTTGGATATTCCAAGATGTTTGTAAAGTTTAATTCCAAGTTCTTTCATTCTTTCTTGGTGTTGTACTGGCCAATCTGACATGAATGGGATATCTGGATCTGTTGGTACATCACTTTTAAAGCTTTCTATATAGCCTTTTCTAATAGATTCTAATACATAACCACCTGCTATATATATTTCCCATGGTTGTGTATTAGCCCATGAAGGTGAACGTGTTGCATTTTCCATTATTTTAAGTAAAATATCTCTATCAAGCGGATCTGGTTTAAATGCCCTGCATGTATAGCGTGAATTCAATGCTTCTAAAACATCCATTTATTATTTCTCCCAAAATTTTTTAATCATATACCCTTATAAAAATTTTTGTTGAATTAAGTTTTAGGGGCGTTTTACAGTGTTTTATAGAATTCTCTGATCATTTCGGATGTATTTTCTGTTAAAGGTTTTCCATGTCCTGATAACATTATATTAGGCTCGAGATCTGAAATTTTTTTAACAGATTTTTTTAGTGCTTCTTTATCATTTATAAGGAATGATGGAGGTCCACCAACTTTATTTCCATCGTAGGTTAATGTATCCCCAACAAAAATAACTCCATTATCAGAATTATATAATGCTATGCTACCGGGTGTATGTCCCGGAGTGTGTATAACCCTATAATTATCCACTATATCGTTTTCCTCTAGATTTATATCTGGTTTAATGAATTTATAACTGGTAAACATTGCCATTAGTCTACTTACAAATCTCATATAAATAGGGTCTGATGAGGATTTTTTTCCAGAAATTATGTCTATATCATCTTTGTAGGCTGCTATGTCCGCATTTGTGATTTTTTTTAGTTCATATAAACTACCGGTATGATCCATATGGTGATGTGTTAAAACAATAGTTTTAATATTCTTGGGTTTACTTTTAAGCTCTTTTTGAAGGTAATTGATAATATTTCCCTGTTTGCCAGGTGTTCCTGTATCAATTAGTGTTATTTGGTCACCTAACGCAAGATAAGTATTTGCTGTTACACCATCTATCAAATGTACATCAGATAAAATTTCCATTTAATACCCCCAATATAATATTGTCAATACAAGTATTTTCAATTTGTTAGATAGTTACCCAAATTCATATGGGTAGTTTTATTAGAAAGAAATTTTATTTATTTATATTATAAATTAACTATTAATTAAAAAAAACTTTGTATTTAGTAGTTATCCTATTTATTGGAGGTTTTTATATGCGTATATTTTATGTTGCAGGTGCAGTTATACTTTTAATACTTGTTCCACTCTTATTGTACAGTACAACAAAATTAGCCGAAGGAAATAAAACATCAACCTATATAACTGCATTGTTATGTTTATTAGTTGGTTTAGGAACACTGTATGTTGGACTGATTTAAAATTCTTTATTCTTCAAAAATGGAGTTATAAACNNAGTGAACCTTTTTTTTATAAATATTATTTTTAACCTGGTTACCTATAAAAAAACTAAAATAATTAAGGATAATTAATCTAGGTAATTTGCTCTAAAAACCCTATTTCTCTATTATTTTGATTATCTATAAATTTTCTACCCTTTTCTGTTAATTTAAGATTTGATCCATCATATTGGGATATGTATTCTGTTTTAATGAATCCATTATCCATTATAGAATCTAATATTGTTCTTAAATGTTCCTCTGAAAAGTTTGAAAGCATTGCATAGGTGTCGAGTTTATCAAGCTTATATTTAAATATAAAAGGAGAATCATTTCCCTTTAATACAAGCATGAAACGTTTAATACCCAGATCTATTGGAATTTCTGATAAACAATGGAGTATGATTCTTGAAATTGCTGATTCATAATCCATTATAAGCCTATCCATCACAGGTAAATTTTCATTGGTTTTACAGTCCACAGAGTTTAAATAATCCTCCAATCTTTCGTAGTATTTCATTGTTAAACCGCATTGACAGACCTTCAAATCTTTTTCAACACTCTCATCTGCTATTTCATAGTAAACATCACATTTTTTACATATCATAAAGGGCATTTGTACACCATCTAAGTAATTTTATAAAATTTTTTTTTTAGTAATATTAAATGTATTAAATGATTTAAAATGGTAATTATTGTAAATCATTCAATAATTTTCATAATAACCTACTACAATAAATAACGTTATACTATTTAATAGATTACCAAGTTTATACAAATAATTTAATAATAAAAAAAATATTTTTATAGATTTTACGGTGATAACACAATGACATACAATGATAATACTGAAAATTCCGAAACCAACGCAGTAAGTGATAAAAATTTACTCTACATTGAAGATCAATTTTTTGATATTGAAATTACAAAAAACAAGTTCATTGCCTATGAGAAAAAGAATTCCGGCACCAAGAGAACTGGAAAGGTTAAGGAATACGATATCGATGCCATTGAAAATATCCACTTTGAATATCCTGTAACTATAGTAAATTTTGATTATAACGGTAAAAAGGCAGTATACAGTTTTAATCCAAAAAATTATAACTCTTTAAAGGATTTAATGATAAAAATGGGTTGGTATGATCCTGAAAAGGATGTTAAGGGTGAAGAATACGATAGAAATGCTGCTTTAAAGGAAGTTATTAATAATATTGTATCTTTTATCAATAAATTGCGATAAAACTTTGATATTGATGTTTCTGGTGATAAAATATGACTTTTGATAATTTAGACAACAACAATATTTCCTTCGATAAAATATGTCCGAAATGTGGTGTTGGAAATCCTGATGATGCAGATAATTGTATAGTATGCGATAAGGATCTGGAAGAAACCCTGCTTTTTTTTGAAGATGAATTTTATGATATAGAATTAACCAATGATTCATTCATCGAGTATCGGAAAAATTTTTATAAAACACGAAGAACGGGTAAGGTTAAAATATTCAATATCAATAAAATGGAAAAAATTCGCTTCGGACATCCCATCACACGGTTCAGCTTTAATTATAATGGTAAAAAAGAGGTATATGCCCTTAAAGCTGAGAATTACAGGTCTTTAAAATATTTAATGATAGAAATTGGAAAATTTGAGGAATAAATTATATTTCAATATTTATCATTATTTTTTAGTTTTAAATGTTCTGAGTCTATTTAAAGCTGCTATAAATTCAAATATCCTTGGTCGTGCAAGGTTATGCGGGTATCTGCGTCCACTCGGAGCAACGATATCTAATCCATTTCTATCAATATCCTGTTCAATCATCCCCATAACATCATTCATTGAATGTTTACCATCCATATAGGTCCGTGCATGGTTAATTGCATATGCTATTGCACGGGTTTGGCTTTTGTCCATTAACTGTTCAACCTGTAAAAGATCGATACTTTCAACACCTAGAAGTATGGTGTGTCTTCCACGCACATCAAGCTTGAGTTTACGGCCTTTATATGGTTTAACACTTTCAGCTTCAGGATATCTCTCGTTAAACTTGAATTTAGTATTCACTTCCCTCTTCCTGTTTATTGGTAGTTCATTCTTTATTTTCATTGCCTCTTCTGTTGCATCTTCGGGTTTGTAATTGTCCATCATAACAACGGTATCTGCAACTTCAAAGTAATCGCCCGACCCGCCCATAACAATCACAGTGGATGTATTATATTCGGAGTATATCTCCTGAACCCTGTCAATAAATGGTGTTATTGGTTCTTTATCTTTTGAAACCAGACGTTGCATTCTTTCATCCCTTATCATGAAGTTGGTTGCAGATGTGTCTTCGTCAAATAGTAAAAGTTCTGTTCCAGCTTCGAGGGATTCAACAATATTTGCTGCCTGGGAAGTTGAACCCGAAGCATTCTCTGTTTTAAACTCAACAGTGTTTTTATCCATTGGAGGATTATGTATAAACGAACTTATATCCACATTCTCTATTCTCCTACCATCCTCTGCCCGAATTTTAACAGCAGTTGGATCTGTTACAACCCATTCCCTTCCATCCCCTAATATGTGATTGTAAACACCCCTCTCAACAGCTTGTAGCAGTGTTGACTTGCCATGATATCCGCCACCAACAATTAAAGTAACACCCATGGGAATACCCATACCAGTGATGGGACCATTGTTAGGAGTATCAATAGTGACTAAAAGGGATTCTGGTGTTTTAAACTGAACTGCATTTTTCAGTTGTTTTTCTGATATACCACTCTCCCTCGGGAGTATAGAACCATCCCGTATAAATGAAACCAATCTTAATTCTTTAATTTTTTGTCTTAAGAAATTTGCATCTTCATATAGTTCTACTTCTTCTGTTAAATGTTCAGAATCCAAATTTTTATAGAAACACGAATCCCTAACAATTCGAGGAAGTACTTCACCCAACAATCTGGAAGCTTCTAAACCCATGATCCGCCTACCTCTTGCGGGTAATCCAATTGAGAATCTTATTTCAAGCTTACCAGGCATGATATTTACACAGCTTCTTTCTAATACTTCCTGTCCTCCGCTGTCAATCTGTATTACACCACTTTTACCGCTTCCACCCCTTATATTTCCATGTTTTCTTATTGATGAATTGAATACCCTGGCAATGAAATCAGATACAACTATCCTCTGATCTTTACTTGTAATTATTTCAGATGGAAATTGTGCTCTTTCATCTACTATTACCCTTAGAAGTGATGGACCTGCAAATGGATCTCTCTGGACATGTTCAATGTGCAAATTGAAAAATTCAAAGTCATAAATTCCTTTAATATCATTATAGGCCTTATAACTACGCCCATCTATTCTTTGAAGTATTTTATGAAGTTCTTTACTCTGTTTCATTGTTATTCCTTTATTATTCAAATTTTTATTGGGTCAAAAATCCTTAATCATATATATCAAACATAATTCAAAGAAGAAAAACAGATATTATCCCGAACTGGGATTAATTTAACTCCTTCTGGCTATTACTATATAACCTTTGGTTCTGTTTCCATGAAATGTTGTAAACACTGTTTCATGAAAGTTTTCAACTGTGAAATCCTTCACAAGATCAATTAACTCCTTCCTTGTGTAGTGATGTACAGTGAACAGATCCTCTCCAAGCGCCTTTGAATCCTCTTTTACTATAAAAGTACCTAGCTCCATGGTTGATATATAATCTCTTCTGTACATTTCTCTGTAGTGTAAATTTTTCCAGTTCAATCCAAAATCTGCAAGGTATAAAATTCCATTCTTTTTTAAAACCCTGTGTGCCTCAGATAAGACTTTTATCCTGTCTAATGGTGCGGTTATTGTGGTAAGAAATGCTTGTATTATGCACGCATCAAATGATCCATCTAAATATGGAAGATCCATTGCATTGGCTTTGTTAAATTTAACCTTTCCACCACGGTTTTCACATAATTTAGCAGATTCAAGAGCTGTATTTACAGCGTTAATATTTAGATCAAATCCTGTTACATTGTATCCTAATTTTTGAAGTTGGAATGCAACTCTACCCCATGCACATCCAAAATCCAGTACATGTGAATTCTTTGGAACTGCTTTGAAAAACGATTCGTGAATTTCTACTGTAGAAGGTGTTTCCTTCCCTTTGAACTGATTCCATCCATTATCCGTTTCCATGCATATTTAATATGTTTTCAACATGTAAATTTGTTTTCATAAGTTGACTATTTATGCAATAACATAGAGCTTATTATATTCACAAAGAAAACTATTAAAAATATTTTGAGGATCATTAATGGAATTTCAATATACAATCTACTCTTTAATACTGATAATAAGTTCAGTAATAAGTCTTATTTTAGCATGGAGTGCATGGAAAAGACGTGGCGTTAGCGGTGCCATATATCTGTCATTATTATTTATTTTAATCGCAGAATGGTCATTGACAAATGCTTTGGAGCTTGCTTCTGTTGATATGGCTTCAAAGATGCTCTGGTCCAAACTGAGCTACATAGGCCTAACAACTGTGGCCCCATTATGGTTTTTATTTGCCATGGATTATACACAGAATCAGGAAGTCATTAAAAGACCACGGGTTATCTTCCTATTTTTAATTCCTGCCACAGTAATATATTTGGCGTTTACAAACGAATATTATCATTTGGTGTGGCCATTTTTAGCAACTGTAAACACTTCCCAGGGAATTATGATCATATATGGACACGGGCCCGCAGCCATTACATCTGCAATATATTCCTATATTCTCATGCTTGCAGGACTCGTGTTGGTGGGACAGAATCTTTTTAGAACATCCCAAATCTATCAAAGTCAGGCCATTATAGTTTTTATAGCTGCATTAATAGCCCTTTTAAGTAGTTCAATATATTCTGCAGGTTTAAGTCCATTCTACTTCGATCCAACCCCGCTTGTCTTAACCATATCTGGAATTCTTATACTTTGGAGTATAGTCGGTTACAAACTTCTGGATGTAATGCCGCCTGCCTATAGAAGTCTTTTTGACAGTATGAAAAATGGTGTAATGGTTCTTGATCCACTCGAAAGGATTATGGACTTTAACCCATCTGCAGAAAAACTTTTTAAATTAGACAACACCTCCTTTGGTGCCAATGCCCACCAGAATCTCAACATGTGGGGTGAAATATCTCCCAAGGGGGAAAAAGAAGGATTGATTAATATAGAAATTAATGAACCTATTAAAAAATGGGTTGAGGTTCAATTCGCTCCTATCTACCAGCAAGGATTATTTTCTGGTTGGATCTACATATTTGAAGATATAAGCAATAGAAAAAAAGCAGAGGATCTAATCATTAAATCAGAAAAAAAGTACAGGGAACTGGCTGATCTACTTCCCCAAACTGTTTTTGAAACTGATATTAATGCAGATCTAACCTTTATGAATGTCTATGCCTTTGAAATGTTCGGATATTCCCAGAAAGATATTGATAATGGTTTAAATATTTTAAAACTTATTGTTGAAGAGGACAGGCCATTATCCAGGGATAAAATTAAGAAGGTACTTAAAGGACAGGTTACAGGTGATGAGTACACAGCACAACGTCAAGATAACAGCCTTTTTCCCATTATACTTTATTCGAACCCTATATACAATGATGATGTCCATGAGGGTTTTAGAGGTATAATAATAGATATATCTGAACTTAAAAATGCAGAGGAGAAAATTTTTGCCTCATTAAAAGAAAAAGAAGTGTTACTTCAAGAAGTTCATCATCGTGTTAAAAATAATATGCAGATAATTTCAAGCCTATTATCTCTTCAGGCTAATCACACCGGGAGTGAAGAGGCAGCCGAAGTTCTTAAGGAGAGTAGGGGACGTGTTAAATCCATGGCCATGATCCATGAGAAGCTTTATCACAGTCATAGTCTCAGTAGACTTAATATTGGTGAATACTTCAATAGCTTGGTTAAAGATATTTTAAGCTCCTATTCCGGTGTTTCAAGTCGTATAACTTCCATTGTTGTTGTGGATGATATTTATTTAAATATTAACACTGCCCTACCAATGGGATTGATTGTTAATGAACTGGTTTCAAATTGTATTAAACATGCATTTCCAGATGGAACTGGTAATATAAATATTAGTCTGGTCCGTGACAAAGAGAAATATATTTTAACTGTTTCAGACAATGGGATTGGATTATCAGAAGATGTTGATCCATTTGAATCAAATTCTTTAGGACTTAAATTAGTAAACAGTCTCTCAACACAGTTAGAAGGAGAACTCCAAGTTCAAAGAGATTCTGGACTGGCATTTATACTGAAATTTAAAGAACTTGATTAGGGTGTTTTTAATAATTTTATTTTATCTATTTTTTTAAAAAGAAATTAATTTTTTAATAGCCAAACTATTTATATAACTTCATTAATATCGATTAATAGATATCGATAACTTGATATTATTGATTTGATTAGTCTTTAAATTAAGGATAAATGAGATTGTAGACGTAAATATTATCTAATTCATGATACAATATCGTCCGAACGATAGGAGGAACTGGTTTAAATGTGGGATACTTTTAAAAATCTGCATGATAAATTTCATGAAAGCATAGAGGAAATGCAAAAGCTCAGGGGTTTGAGAATCATTATTATTCATGTTCTCGAAGACGGACCAATGAATGGAGTTGAGATAATGGATTCCATCCAGGAACACCATGAAAAATTTCATCAAATGCACCATATAGGAAATAATAAACATACAAATCAATCACATCGGCCATCACCAGGTTCTATATATCCAATACTTAAAAAAATGGTAGATGAAGATTTAATTATTAAATTAGACGATGGAAGCTATGAATTAACAAATAAAGGCAGGAATATTACCTCTAAATTATTTGGAAATCTACGACAAAATGTCAAACCAAAAGAACAAGGAGCATTTGCAGTAAAAAATGCTTTAATCGAAATTGACGGTTATGTATCCTATTTGGAAGATATTAAAAATGAAAAATTGATTTTACACGAAGAATTGATCGATGATATCTGTTCAAGAATGAACACAATACGAGATTCCATTCATGAAGCTTAATATTTAAAATTAATGAATATAAGAGGTGTAATTTAAATTATAAACTTTATTAGGAGAAAATTATGACTGAATACGCTATAGAATTAAATAACCTCACAAAGAAGTTTGGTGATTTTACAGCTGTAGATGATCTATCACTTAATGTGAAAGAGGGGGAAATTTTTGGTTTCCTTGGCCCTAACGGAGCAGGAAAAAGTACCACCATAAGAATGCTATGTACTCTTGCAAAACCAACCTCCGGCTCAGCAACAATAGCTGGTTACGACCTAATGAACGAACCATCTGATGTACGTGAAAATATTGGTCTTGTTGCCGAGAAAATGATCATGTACGATACTTTAACCGCAGCTGAAAACTTGAGATTTTTCGGTAAACTTTACGCAATCCCAAAACAAAAACGGGAAAAACGGATAGATGAGCTCTTAGCACTTGTCGATATGGAAGAATGGAAAAATACCCAGATAAACAGATTTTCAACAGGTATGAAACAACGTATCAACGTGATAAGGGCACTCTTACCCGAACCAAAGATACTCTTTATGGACGAACCAACGCTCGGTCTTGATCCACAGACAACAGTTTCCATAAGGGAAATTATCAGGGACATCAACAAAGATGGTGTAACCATCATATTAACAACACATGCCATGACCGAAGCAGAAGCATTGAGTGATCGTATAGCAATCATTGACCACGGTAAGATTGCAGCTTTAGATACACCTCAAAATCTGAAAGATACCCTAGCAAACAGTGACACAACTATCTTTACAACCAAGATTAAAAATTTAACAACCGATATGATTGAAAAAATCAGATCGGTAGATGTTGTATCTGCACTGGCACAGCAGGACGATCAAAATCTTAAGATCAGTGCAACAGGGGATGATGCCCTCAATAAAATAATTGATGCTATAAGACTCGAAGGCGGGGAGATATTTTCCATAACTAACAGTAACGAATCAACACTGGAAGATGTTTTCCTAAGCATAACAGGAAAGGAAATACGCGACCACCCAACCGAAAAACCAGCACCACAACAGCATGGCCATGGACCCCGTCCACAAGCCCGGGGAAGGGGATGAATATGGATATAATCAAAATATTAAAAGACAGCTATCATATAATGTCAAAGGACCTTCTAGCACTAAAACGTAACCGTATGTCGCTAGCAGCACTTTTAATTATGCCCATAGCTTTCTTGGTCATGTTCGGGTTTATTTTCCCAGGTGCTAACACCCAGACCCATATGCCAGTTGGAATTGTAGACCTTGACCAGGGAGCAGGTAGCAGTGCATTTATAACACAGTTAGAAGCTATGAATAAAAACGGCACCATGAACTTCGAAAACTTTTCAAGTACTCAAGCCGCCCAAACACAGATAAACCAGGGGAAATTGTATGGATCATTTATAATACCGTCCGGTTTTTCAACTAACCTAACTAATGGCCAATCGGCGGATGTTATAATATATGTTGATAACAGTAATCCCCAAATAGCTTCACAGATAGAAGCGGTTGCATCGGGTACAATCACAGGGTTAAACGGAATGCAAGCCATGAGTAATGTTGCAAAAATGGGTGCAGTAACGAATACAACATTAAACGCTCAAGCTGTAGTGTTCCCTTACACATCAAGTATTCAAACTACCATACCGGGACAAACAAATTATTTTGATTTCCTTGCACCCGGACTCATGATCATGATAGTCATGATGACAGTTATGACCGGTATTCCCGAAGCCATTTCTAAGGAAAAGGAAATGGGCACGTTTGATGGTATGTTATCTGCACCAATAAGCCAGGTTTCAATCATCCTAGGGAAAACTGCTGCATTATGTGTTAGGGGATTTGCCCAATGTATCTTGATACTAGTACTGGCCATGATATTCTTTGGTGTAACAATACAAGGAAGCGTTATACTAGCATTCTTCCTGCTTCTGCTGGGTATTTTCAGCTTTGTAGGAATTGGAATAGTGGCAGTTTCCATGTCAGGAGATCAGGCATCGAGTACAATGTTGGTGAACCTTTTAATGTTCCCAATGATGTTCCTTGGAGGGATTTTCTATCCAATACAGACGATGCCGTGGTTTATGCAAGATATCTCTAAACTGATACCTCTTACATATGCTGCAGATGCAATGCGAAAAGTAATGTTATTGAATGCAAATCTTGGAGATGTAATGGTCCAGGTACTCATACTCATAGCCTTTGGAGTTGTTACAATGGCCATTGCAATACCATTATTTAGAAAATCAATGACAAGATAAAATAAAAAGGATTTAAATTAAATAATGAAATATTAAATGGTTTATGTTTCGTATAATGGATTTTAATCCATTATACACGGAAACATATTTTATTAAAACCAGAAGAACGAGAATATCAGCTTAAAACCAAAAAAAATAGGATGTAATATCATGGAATTTTGTGATAATATAAGAACAATAATTGAAGAAAGTTGTGAGGATTATTTTTTAGGCAAAGCAGACTTATCCCTACCAGACCAGATTGTTACAGAACAATATGCCTCTTTAATTGCTATTTATCCTCGAGCTATTTCAATAGGAATCACACTACCGCAGAACATCACAAAAGAAAAATTATTGAATGGTAATCTAAATTACAATGAATTTAATCGTAAAATCAATAAGATTACCAACAATTTATGTGATTTATTAGATTGTGGTGGATACAAAGCATTAGCCGTGCCTAAATCTGGAAATATAAGGGATGAGATATTTAGTTCATTACATTACATGGCAGCGTTCAATGCTAATCTAGGTCGGATCGAAAAAAATATGTTCATAACCCCAGAAGTAGGTGTGGGGGTTAATTGGGGTACTGTCCTTACTGATGCTCCTCTAGATGTTATCTGTCCGGGTTTATGAATATTTCTAAATTTTCTGCCCTCATAAAAACTATTTTTTCTTATTTTTAATGGCCCAATGCACTTATTTTTCTAAGGTTGGTTACAACTTCAACTAATGCATCTGCAATTGTATCCACATCTTCAATTGTATTATAACGTCCCAGTGTTATCCTTAGGGATCCATGGGCCCTTTCTGGATCTCCACCTATTCCCAGTATCACATGACTTGGTTGAAGTGATCTGCTGAAACAGGCAGAACCAGTGCTAACAGCAAAACCCCTCATGTCTAGATGTAGTGTGATAGATTCTCCTTCAACATATTGGAAGGTTATATTAGCGTTTTGTGGTGATCTTAATGTGGGATGGCCGTTTAAGATTGTTTGTGGTATTTCTGATAGTACACGTTCGATCAGATGGTCACGAATATTCTGGATATTCCTATTTTCTTCGATTGTTACCAGTTCAACTGCCTTTGCAAATCCCACTGCTCCGGGGATATTCTCAAGACTTCCACGTTTATTGAATTCCTGAAAACCTCCGTCAAGCCATTTGGTTATTGATGTACCCTTTCTTATGTAAAGTGCTCCTATACCATTAGGGCCGTGTATTGTGTGGGCAGATATTGTTATAAGGTCCACTGGTATTTCATTGACATCTAATGGAACTTTGGTAAAGGTGTGAGTAGCGTCTGTATGGAAGATTATACCATTTTCCTTACATATTTTACCTATAGTTTTAATATCTTGTAGAGTTCCTATTTCTTGATTTGCATGTTGTATTGAGACTAGTATAGTATCATCTTTTATTGAGTTCTTGAGTGTTTCTGGATCAACAACTCCGTGTTCATCAACTTCTAGATATGTGACATCAAATCCCTGTTTTTCAAGGCTTTTTGCACTGTTTAAAACCGGGAAATCTTCTATAGCTGATACTATAATATGTTTACCTTTCTTGTCTTTAAGTGAAGCTGCAACTCCTTTAATGGCCGTGTTACTTGATTCGGAATTTCCAGATGTAAAAATTAATTCATCTTCCCTTGCACCGAGTTTGGTGGCAATTATTTTTCTACTATTATCTAGTGCTTCTTTTGCTTCTATACCCATTGAATATCCTGTTTCTGATGTGGGTATTGCATAGGTTTCAAAAAAATATGGATTCATGGATTCTAATACCCTTTCGTCCATTCTGGTAATTGAAGCGTTATCAAGGTAGGTGTATTTTTTAGGCATTTATTTCCCCTCCAAAAATGTTTAATCAGAAAAAAAATTAGGTTATTATTCCGTTTATATGAACAGTGTGATCTTAGAATCCCTTGCTTCATTTACATAGGTTCCAACTGCACCATATTCATCAATTATGTCCTGATTCAAATCTTTTTTGTCGATTCCCATGATCTCCATGGTCATTTCGCATGCTATTACCTTTCCACCTAACTCTCTGAAATCATTCAATAATCTTTCTAGGGATGCCACATTGGCCTTTTTCATTCTTCCCTTTATCATCCATTTACCAAGTCCTAAAAAGTGCATCTTTGAAAGTGGTCCCTTTTCAAGCCCACCCTTCTGCAGGCGTTGCAATCCCCAGAATGTGAAAAATAGAGATGCTTCCATTCCCATTGAAAGAGCACCGTTTGAAACTATTAGTGCACTGTATATTTTGTCTATATCTCCACTATGCACAATTATAGTGGACTTATCTGGTTTTTTATTGTCATCACCCATTTTCTCATCCTCAAAAATATTTTTTATTATAGTTATTTACGAACCCTGATCTTCCATACTCCATCCTTCTCATCTACATCAACAAGTTCAGACCCCAATGCTTCGACAGCCATTGGAATTTCCTTTTTAGATGCTGGATGCGTACCTACTACTTCGACAATCTCACCCGGAGCTGCCTTTCTCAGTGCCTTTCTCAATTCAACTAAAGGTACAGGGCAGGTTTCGCCTGTAACATCTACTTTTATTTCTGCCATTGAATTCACCTCTCAAATATTTTGAAAATAAATAATTTCTAATATTTATTATTTGTTTTTTAAAGCTTAAATTTTTTTTAATCATAGTCCTAGTTTTATTTCTACTAACCTAAGGATATATTCCATTATATAGAGTTTATATTAAATTAAAGCAATAATAAATTGAGTTTAGACAGTATATTATTAAATAGGGTTTTTATAGGCCATGTATTTTTCATTTTGACCCAAACTTCAGTATATAACAATTGTTATATTATTACTTATATATTTTCCTAGATAATGAATAATAAAATGTTAACAGGACATAACAACTAAATTCCAAAAATAATATTAGATAATTTTTAGATATGAAGTGATGGTGATAAAGTGACAAAAATTCTGTTATCATATAATATTGACAATAATTCGCCTTACTATATTGGAACAACCAAACCGAGTATAACATCCAATACCCAGATTGAAAATGGTGACGATTACAACAGTTATATAATAGAAGTTTTCAATCATTGCGGCACCCATGTAGATGCCCCAAGACATTTTATATCCGATGCTAAGGAAATATCTGAATACGATATAAGGGAACTATCCTTTGATAATCCCCTAATAATCGATTGTAAGAAGAATCTTGGCAAGCTAATAACAGTGAAAGATATAGAAACAATAAATCTTAATGGATTCGATTGTATACTCTTTAGGACAGGGTTGGAAAAGTATAGGAAAGAAGATTTGGATATGTATCTGACGCAGAATCCTGGTGTTTCACCCGATACAATTGACTGGATAAGGAGAAACCACCAAAATATCAGATGCATAGGAATAGACTGTATTTCAATGGCAAGATATAATGATGCTGAAATAGCGAAAAAAACACATATAACTGCTTTTAAAATTGATGAATCCTATGGAGAACCTCTTCTATTTATTGAAGATATGAAACTTGAAGAAGTGGGTGGAAACCAGAATATTAATAATTTAATGATAGTTCCATGGCAGATAAAAGGAATTGACAGTTCACCATGTACAGTTATAGCAGATTTGAAATAACAAAAAAATATATCGAACTAAAATTTAAAATAAACTCCCAAACCTATTAAATCCTATTAAATTAAAAAAATATTAATGCTCCGGCCGGGATTCGAACCCGAGTCTTCGCCTCGAGAGGGCGAAATGATTGGCCGGACTACACTACCGGAGCTATTGGAATATTAAATGATCTAATTCAATCTATATAAATCTTGCTAAAAAATTTAGGAAAACTACTATGGAGAATCCACTGAACAATAGAAATATGTCTAGTATAAAAAACTTTCATGCCAACAGTACAAGAAAAAAGATTGAAGGTCCCATATTCATTGGACGTACCTGGGCAGAATATCTGAAAATGTTCGATCTTAGGAGAAAAGATTTAGTTAAAGGGAGAATTTTGGATTGTGCTGCAGGTGCAAGTTCGTTCACAGCTGAAATGTCAAAAAGGGGATGTGAAGTAATAGCATTAGATATTTTATACGATGAAGATCCAGATGTTCTCTGTGATAAATATCGCGAACATATGAAAGTCCTTATTGAAGGTTTAGCATCTGTTGATAGTTTTATATGGAATTTCTTTTCCGATATAGAAGATCTCAAAGAGAAAAGAGATGGTGCCTGCAAGGAATTCATAGAGGATTACAGGAAAAATAGGGAAACCCATTATATTAAAGCAGATTTAAATAATCTCCCATTTCCAGATAACAGTTTTTCAATGGTTTTATGCTCACATCTACTATTCATATACGACCACAGACTCGACTATAAATTTCATTTAAACATCATTAAAGAAATGATCAGGGTTTCATCAAACGAAGTTAGAATCTACCCCCTTGTTAAAAACAGGACAATAAAATCTGATTTTGTGAAATGTATAATAAAAGATCTTCAAGATGTTGATATAAAGATTGTGAAGGTGGATTATGAGTTTAGAAAGGGCGGTAATGAAATGATGAGAATAATAAAAAATTAAATTTCCTATAATTTATTTAAATTAATAAATTGTTATTATTCGTTATTTGTCTTTGAAGTTTGGATGTCGAATCTTTCTATTTTTAGTTCTTGGCAAACTTTTTTTACTATTTCTTAATGGATCTTGATTCCTTGCCATTTAGTTCTGTATCTGCTATTATTACTCTTTTATTTGTCATTCCACATTCACAAACTCGTTCTCCTTTTAATGGATCTATTGCTACAAGGGGATGTCCACACTCTGAACAGGATTTATAATCATACCGTTCAACCTGCCATGACTTACCTTTGATATCTGTAGCTCTTTCTTTCATGATTGTTGAATCCTTGAACGATCTTTCATGTTACATTGAAGTAATCGAAATGATTTATCTTTAAAATAAATATCATGATTAAATCTTTTATTCCTGAAATCTAATTTTTCAGGTCTTGGTAAATCAACATTTATATTAGGATTTTTTATTTTATCACACAAAGCCTTGGCCTCCACAGGACAGAAAATCACTCCCTAAAAAATACTTAGAATAATATATGATATCAAGAAAGAAGAGTAATTAAAAGTAATTTTTTTCTTAAATAAAAGGATTATTTGATAAAAATAAGGATTAGTAGAATAAAGGTTTTACAATTCTATATTTATTGATTTTAAAAAAAAAGAAAAAAATGGAGGAATAGTGTTTTATTTTTCGATTACTTTTTTATTTTGGGTATTATTGATCCGCCAATAACTGTTAGGATTGCTAGAATTAATCCTGCTACTGGTAAGCCTGTGTGTTGCATAGGTATTGTAGTTGTAGCTGCGTTCAATGTTGTGGGATTTGATTCGTGTTTAGTATTTATAGGATTTATATTTGGATCATGTATGGGATTCGCTGGTACTTTGTTGACTATAATATTTGTTTCCAATGTTTGTTCGTCAACAGTGGTTGATATATTGGAAGTTCCTTGAGCAGATCCTGTATAAGTTGTGCTTGCGATACCATTTGTTGTGATGACAGATAATGGATTAACATTCCCATATGTCCCCTTACTGAAGTTAACAGTTATTCCATCTGGAACATGACCATTTGCAGGATCATGATAAACACCATTAGAATCATACAGTAAATCGGCTGTAATCGTTGAAGTACCACCAACATTGATGATTCCATGAGTTTTCTTTATTGTTAGAACAATCCATGGATTGTAATCTATGTCTGTGCCATTTATTTCTTCAGTAGGACTATTATTTGAACCCCACCAGTTATCAGTTGCATTTACTGTTCCAACAGAATAGATAGCATTACCACTACTTGCTGTGTTTCTGATGAATCGATTGAAATTAACAATAGTAGTAATTGCATAATTGTTGGTGTAGATAGCACCGCCCTCATTTGCTGTGTTGTTTGAAAAATTACTATCTTTAACAATCAAAGTACCAGGAGCAAAATTGTAGATAGCACCACCATCAGTAGGTGCAGAGTTGTTTGTGAAGGTACTGTTATAAACAATCAAACCACTAGTACTGTAGATAGCACCACCATGAATACTTACAGAGTTGTTTGTGAAAGTACTGTTATAAACATTCGCAGAAGTACCATATACAAGGATAGCACCACCACCCATTGAAGTGTTGTTTGTGAAATTACTGTTATTAATAGTCAAACTACCAAATTCGATAATAGCACCACCACCACCATTAGTTGCATTGTTATTTGTGAAAGTACAGTTATTAACAGTCAAACTACCAAATTCCGCAATAGCACCACCACCATTCAATCCATTGTTATTTGTGAAAGTAATGTTATCAACAGTCAAAGTACCACTACTATCAATAGCAGCACCATTACCCGTCGACCCTGTCATTCCATTTGTTAGTGTTAAATTGATAATTGTAACGTTCACTCCTGATGTTATGTTGAATATTGAGTTACCAGATTGTTGTCCATCTATAATTGTATTCTTCTGACTTTCACCTATAATAGTCATGTTCTTGTTGATTTGGATATTACTTTCATTGTATGTTCCACTGGTTATGTAAACTGTTCCATTAGATGTTACTGTACCTGTGGCGTTTTTTATGGTTGCTTTGGGTCCGTTTATACCACTAGTCCAAGTTGAATTTAGACCATTCCAATTGTCATTTCCTGATGAACCATTAACATAAATATTGGATATGTTTGCTGCTGCTGTGGTGTTAATTCCAAGCGAAAAGATAATGCCAATTCCAAGTAAGAATAAACTGATTTTAAATATTTTTGATCTATTTTTATTGTTTTTCATTGCTTTTTCACCTCCTTTTTTATTAGTAACATGTATGCAATATATTCACATTCATATAAAACCACTACCGAACAATGTGATAAATAGCACCATAGAAATTTTTAATCCATAATTTAAAATAGTTATTCTAATATTACCTTTTGAATTGTTTTAATTGTGATATCTGATTGCATAATGATCAGGATATTCAAATTAATCACAAAAGAGGAAAATCACTCCCTAAATACTTAGAATCTAATCAGGTATAAAGAAAGACGAGAGTAAATCAATGAAAAAGTAGAATCATTGGTATTAAATTTAGTATAATGAAATTTTGTGTTGGTGTAAATGATACCTAAAATCTAGCACTATAATTAATTAAAATTAAATAAAATTGTTCCATACTATTTTCCAATTACATATCATTAATATAAACATTGACCAAGATACCTTAAATAAAATATAATTATAAAAACTTTAAATATTCTGGAAAAGTGATTATACAATTTTTAATTATTTTTAGAAAATATTGAGATGATCAAATTGTTTATGAGGAAAAAAAATGAAACTACGTAGTAAAACACTGCTATTTAGTAGTTTGATCATTATCATATTGGTAGTTGTTCTCCTATCAATCTCATATCTAGTATTCCAGAGTACATACAGTGGTATTGAGACTAAATACAGTTACCATGTCCTTAACGATGAAATGAGTAATTTTAACAATTCACTATCTGCCATGAATCAAACATCCCAAGATTGGGCTCAGTGGGACGATGCATATACATTTGTATCTGGAAACAATCCAAACTTCGTTGCCAAGGACCTTCCGCCCAATACATATAGTAGACTCGATATTAATTTAATTATTTTTGTTAACAACAACGGCAAAGTAATGTATGGAAAGGCCTATGATCTAAAAACAAAACAGTTCACAAGCCTTCCTAAGAATCTCACAAACTTCACAAAAGACAGTCCATTATTAGCCCATGATAATAGCACGGGATTGAGCGGTGTTTTAAACTTGCCTGAAGGTCCTATGATGATTACAACCCAACCAATAGTTACTGGGCATGGACAGGGACCAGTTGAAGGAACCTTAATAATGGGACGCTACATTAATCCTGATTATTTAACATCTCTAATTAATATCCCAAACGGAACATTAAGTGTTTCAAATTACAGCAGTACCAATCAGTCAACTGATGTTAGTAAAATTTTACCAACACTATCCGAAACTAATCCTTCAAACATTCTTAGACTTGGACCTAATTCAATTGCAGCATACACACTTGTTAATGATATATACGGTAATCCTGCCATAATTTTAAAGTCACAAATGCCAAGAACTCTTTATAACACTTATATTAATACTGTTCTCTCATTTATCATTACAATTATACTACTGGGTATTTTCTTTGCTGGGCTGATAATCTACTCCCTAGATAAAACTGTTCTAAACAGGTTAGATAAGATAATGGGAGAAATTAGAGATATAGGTAAAAAAGGCAATTTAAAACGCCGAATAACTGTCAATGGTAACGATGAACTCTCTGATTTGGCATTATCAATAAATAATACTTTCCATGCTCTGCAAAAATCAGAGCGTAATCTTGAAGATAGTGAAAAAAATTATAAAAGCATCTTTGAAAATACTGGTACCGCCATGTTAATTGCAGATGAAGACATGACCATATCACTTGTTAATAAAACATTTGAAAATATTTTAAAACAAAATAAGGAAGATATTGAGGGAAAACAGAACTGGATTAACATGTTAGTTCCTGCAGAGAGGGAAAAAATAGAAAATTTCCATAAAACTCATGAAAAGGGAGATTTACTGACCATTATTCCTAAAACTTATGAAACACAAGCCAATGTCCAGGGAAATACTAAAGACTTCTTTGCAACATTCGATTTCATACCTGGAACAAAGAAAAGCCTGATTTCACTTATAGATATAACGGATCGTAAAAGGGCTGAAGGCATGCTTAAAACCTCATTAAAAGAGAAGGAACTTTTACTTCGTGAAATACACCACAGAGTAAAAAATAGTCTTCAGTTGATATCATCGCTGCTTACACTACAGGCATCTGAAATTGATGATGAAAAGATCCTTGCAAGATATAAGGAGAGCGAAAACAGGATACATACAATAGCTTTGATCCATGAGAGTCTTTACCAGTCAACCAATATCTCTAACATAAATTTCAGAGATTATGTGGAAGTACTTGTTGAAGATATAATGAACTCATTCGGTGTTAGCACCAACAAAGTCAAAACAATACTCAAATTAGGAGATTATAATTTGGGAATTGAAACGGCAATACCTTTGGGACTTATTATTAATGAATTAGTATCAAATTCCTTGAAACACGCATTTAAAGGGTATGATAAGGGTGAGATTAAAATAATTCTCGAAAAAAATGATGAAACATACACTTTAACTATTAAAGATAATGGAATTGGTTTACCAGAGGGTTTTAAATTTGGAGAAACAAGCAGTCTTGGAATTCTCTTAATAAACTCTTTGGTTAATCAGTTAGAGGGTGAATTGGATGTGGAGGTTAATAGGGGCACTCTTGTGATTATCAATTTTACAGAACTTATGTACAGGGAGAGAATGTGAATAAAATTGTACTTGATTTAGAATAATTAACTAATTAAATTTTTCTTTTGAAATTCCTTTAGTAAACTAATTAATACAACCAATGGATGAACCTTATTTACAAGTTATAACCTTTATTTCTCGCTGATTTAATATTTAAAAAGAAATTTATGAGTTATATCAGTTAAAATAGGATTTTAAAGGCTTATCTAATCATAGTTTAATTTTTTTAGTAATATGTTCTATTACTAAAAATGTGCTTTAATCACCAAAATAGAAAGTTTTAAATACCATAACTTTTACACTATACATTACAGGAGCTTGAAGGCATGCAGCTTTTACTCCTTATAAATTTTGTAATACCCCCCCCAAACGATTTATAAGGTTGACGCCTTTTAATCACGTCCACCTAAACTTATTTTTTGCATGCCTGATGATCCTCCTTTAACCTCCCAAAAGAAGATTAAATTTGAAGTGGAAATCCTAAAAATTATTATATTTTTCATAATCTACAAAAATTTTATATATTATTGAACTCTTGAGAAGGAGAGTAATATGAGGAAAATATTTAAAAAAAAATGCATACACGCAGCATTAGAGTGTGCAGAAAATGATAAAACCCTCAAAAGGTCAATAGGGCCTGCAGGGTTAACTATTATGGGTGTTGGCGGAATAATAGGAGCAGGTATTTTCATAGTTACGGGTGTGGCATCGGCTGCATCGGGACCTGCACTTATGATCTCTTTTTTAGTAGCAGCAATAGCTTGTACATTTACAGCACTATGCTACGCAGAATTTGCTTCAATGATACCCATCGCCGGTAGTGTATATACTTACACATATATCACAATGGGAGAAATATGGGCATGGATAATGGGATGGATAATGATTCTCCAATATCTTATAGCCTCAGCAGCAGTTGCAATAGGATGGTCATCCTATGTAGTTGCATTTTTAACCTCGCTGGGCATAGCATTACCCGCTGTTATAAGCGGACCATTGGGTATGCAGGGATCTTTAATCAACGTACCAGCGGTAATAATAATCATAATCTTAACAGGTGTATTGATAAGAGGTGCACAGGAAAGTGCACGTGTAAATGCAGTGATAGTTTTTATTAAAATTGCAGTTATACTGCTCTTTATAACCATAGGAATAAACTATATAAACCCTGCAAATTACCATCCATTCATGCCATACGGCATAAGTGGTATTTTCACAGGAGCAGCCATGGTATTCTTCGCTTATTTAGGATTTGATGCTGTTGCATCAGCAGCTGAAGAGACTAAAGACCCTGAAAGAACTATCCCAATAGGAATTATTGGATCCCTCATAATTAGTTCAATCCTTTACATTGCAGTTGCAGCTATCATGACAGGAATGGTGCCATTTAATCTGTTGAATAATGCTTCGCCTGTTGCATTTGCACTACAATATGTTGGTGTTAAATGGGCATTTACAGTGATCACAATAGGTGCAATAGCTGGTCTCACAACTGTTGTGCTCGTTAACATGTTCAGCAAAGCCCGTATCGTATTTGCCATGAGCAGAGATGGTTTACTTCCTAAAATATTTTCAAGCGTAAATCAGGATTGTAAAGCTCCAGTTGCAAGTATAGTGCTGGTAGGGGGAATGGCAGCTTTGATTGCAGCATTCTTTTCCCTGGACAGTATCTTTGAACTGGTTAATGTAGGGGCTCTTTCTGCTTTCATATTCCTTGCTCTCTCGGTTATAATACTTCGAAGACAACAACCAGATATGAAAAGGGCATTTAAATGTCCATTAGTACCGGCAATACCAATATTATCCATAATATTTTGTTTAGCCCTGATATCACAGCTTAAAGTACATATTATTCAGATATTTATTGTCTGGTTAGTATTAGGTGTTATTGTTTACTTTGTATACGGTAAATACCGTGGAATGTTCAGATCTGAAGATATTGGTGAAACAGACATGGGAGGATTTGAACCACCAATGGAAACTCCACTATCCAAGTAAGTTCATTAAATTCCAATTTATTCTTTTTTTTTATGTAATCGAATATAACTCTAGAAAATATCCGGTAAAAGCATGATAAAGAAAATTTTTTCCAAAAAACCTATTAATGAACTGATAAATGCTTCAGAAAATACTGATAAAAGTCTTAAAAGATCTATTGGACCTACAGGACTTATATTATTGGGATTAGGAAGTATAATAGGTGCAGGAATATTCATTGTAACTGGAGTTACAGCAGCCAATTATTCTGGACCGGCACTTCTTATATCATTTATAATATCTGCCATTGCATGTACATTCACAGCACTATG